>CAMWPM010000001.1 GCA_947176235.1 uncultured Bacteroidales bacterium
TCATTTTCAGACTCTGTAATATTTTTGCCTAAACACAGCTTTTTTACTATGCGCCTGAATGACGTGCGAAGCCGATAAAACTATTATTAAATATTGATTTTTTTATTTCCCGAACATACCACCCAGCATGCTGCCTGCTTTCTTTTTCAGACCATCAAGGGCGCTGTCGTTTACATTTTTAAGTAGTCCGGAGGCACTAAGTTTCGCAATAATATCGGTGAGGGAAAGGTTCTTGAGATCGAGAGTCTTGAGGACTTCAGTAACCTTTGCGATATCAAATGAATTACCGAATTTTGCTGTAAGCGCTGAGATGATTTCTTGAATGTTCATAATTATAGCTGAATTAGAAGATTTTTTTCTTTTATAACACTTATCCTGCCATTATTGTTTACTATCGGTGCACTTGATTTACAGAATCGAAACATCGGGATCAGCATACGTCACTCTAAGCAGGCTGGGGACTTAGAGAGGAGGAACCTCAGTCGAGTTACTTAACTTGCAAGCAAATATTAATCGGGGGAAGGATTGGGCGTATGGTCACCATACATTGGCAAAAAGATGATTAAGATTACATCAAATCCGATTATTTGTTACTATCTTTGTAATCAAGCAAAACAATCATAACTCATCACATAAAGAATCTTATGAAGATTAAGCAAGTTCTTGCCACGTCACTGCTTATTGTGACAAATACGCTTAACGCACAAGTCGTCATCAACATTGATGCCTCACAAAGAGGTCCTATGATCAGCCCGACCCATTATGGAATTTTCTATGAGGATATCAATCATGCTGCCGACGGAGGTCTGTATGCCGAACTAATTAGAAATCGTTCGTTTGAAGATGATGCGGATCTGTCCTCGCATGAAGGGAATAAGCCATCTATAACGAGTTGGTCAGGCATCAGCGATGCACAGCTTAAATTGGTGAGTGAGGGATTACTTAACGATGTGCAGCATAATGCTCTCAGTGTGATCATCAATCATGACGGCGATGGTGTCCGGAATGAAGGATTTTGGGGAATAAATGCAGTAGAAGGAAGAAAATATCAGCTGTCATTCTGGGCAAAAAGTAATAACAACTATAACGGTGTTCTCACAGCACGACTACTCAGTGCCGACGGTCAGATACTTGGAGAAACCGATATTAAAGTCTCGTTGTCTAACGACTGGAAGAAATATTCGGCAGTCATCGTTGCTACCGCAACCGACCCAAAGGCTGAGTTTGCACTTACAGGCAATATGGCAGGCGAATTTCAGCTGGATGTAGTCAGTCTTTTCCCGCCCACATTCAAGAATCGGGAAAACGGTATGCGTCCTGATCTTGCCCAGATGCTTGCCGATATGAATCCCACGTTCATGCGTTTCCCCGGTGGATGCTTCGTTGAAGGACAACTTAGTCCTGACAATGCATTCAGGTGGAAACGAACGATCGGTCCCATAGAGCAACGTGAGGGACACCAGAATGTCAATTGGGGCTATCGCACAAGCGATGGAATAGGCTACCACGAGTACCTGCAGCTCGCCGAGGATTTAGGAGCAAAACCTCTGTTTGTAGTGAATGTTGGTATATGGCATGGAGGTTGCACACCCTATGATCAGATTGATGAATGGATTGAGGAATGTCTGGATGCCATTGAATATGCGAATGGAGATATTACGACCAGATATGGAAAGATGCGTGCAGAAAATGGACATCCTGAGCCTTTCAATCTGGAGTATATTGAAATTGGAAATGAAAATTACAACTATAATATGGAGGATAATTCCGACCAGAGTGACCACTATCCTGAAAGATACATCCAATTCTATAACGCCATTAAGGAGAAATATCCTTACATACATTGTATCGGAAATGTCGAGTCATGGTCAACCGATTTCCCATCATGGCGCAATGATTACCCGGTGGAAATCGTTGACGAACATTATTACCGCAATCCGATGTGGTTTGCCGACAGATTCAACAAATATGATACCTATGACCGTTCCAGGAATAAAGTGTATGTTGGTGAATATGCCGTGACAAGTAATTTTGGTGAGATCGGTAATCTGAACGCTGCATTAGGTGAGGCGGTCTATATGATGGGGATGGAAAACAATTCGGATGTAGTGGTGATGAACTCCTATGCTCCCATTTTTGTGAATGAGAATGATGCCCGTTGGCGTCCTGATATGATACGTTTTAACTCTTCCGATGTAATGGGCACCCCGTCGTATTATGTTCAGCAACTGTTTGCCAATAATATTGGTAAACAAGTCGTCAAGACTGACTGGACATACGAGCTTACAACCCCTCAGCCTACAGAAGATGAAGAATCTAATTGTGTAAACGTCGGACTTGCGACATGGGCAACCTCTGCGGCTTATCGGAATGCTCAGTTGATTGTCGATGGAAAAAATGTAAATATAAGTGACTATACCATCTGGGACAAAGTGCTGGGTGATTGGAGCGTAACAGACATGGAAATCATTCAGGCAGGGAATCAGATGCCAGCCATGATTGTATGTCCGCAGAAGATCGAAGCTGATAAGTACTCTTTCAAAGTTCAGGCAAAGAAACTCTCCGGCACGGAAGGTTTCATGGCTATGGTTGGATATAAGAATGTAGATAATTATCAGTGGTTTAATGTAGGTGGCTGGACTAACAGTCAAAATAATATTGAGCAGTCGATCGACGGAAATCGCGTGCCATTGTGCATAGGCAGACGCTTCAATGTTGAGACGGATCGCTGGTACGACCTGCAGGTAGATGTTGATGGTGACAGTGTCCATTGCTATCTTGATGGTAATCTTGATCTGTCGTGTGCCACGCTCAAGGGCAGTGCTTATGAAGGCGTATATGTTTCCACCACAATTGACGATGCGTCAAAAATAATGTATATCAAAGTGGTGAATTTAGGTAATGGATACGCCGATGGAGTGGTGAATTTGTCTAATTGCAGTATTGACACAAGTAATGAAGATGCTCTGCAACTTATTCGACTGTCGGCTGATAGCGGTAGTGCTGAAAATACTATTGCAGATCCCCAGAATGTCAGTCCGGTCAACGGCTCAATCAAAGCGGGTGAATCCAATGACATCCTTTTTGAAGTCCCGGCATATTCTGTCAATATTCTGAAAATAAAAATTCAATAAAGACTGGCGGAGCGTCAATTCAATTTCTAAATTTACCGTTTATGAGCCATTCAACCGATATAGCGCCGGTATCCGCTTCGCGTCGACACATATTTCTTGATGCGTTGCGAGGTTTTGCGTTGCTTGGAGTATGCCTTGCCAATTATCCTGAGTTTTCACTCTATACGTTTCAGTCTGACTCAGTTGCGGCATCAATGCCCGGAGCGGATATTGACAAGTATGTGAAATTCTTTCAGTATCTGTTGATCGACGGTAAGTTCTACACTCTATTTTCATTATTGTTCGGTATCGGATTCTCGATTATTATCTCTCATGCTGCCGAAAGGGGAGCGGACGGCTTCCGCATTTTCTATCGGAGAATGCTCATTCTTGCACTGATCGGCTGCACTCATCTCATGACGGTTTGGAGCGGTGACATACTTTTGCTTTATGCTGTTCTCGGAATGTTACTGCCGTTATTCCGCAATCTTTCCGATAAAAAGATCCTTACGATTGCAGGAATCCTGTTGATTCTACCGGTCTTCATCGATGCTTTTTGCGAGATTTTTGATGTGTTTCTTGCCCGATTTCCTTATTCAAAATGGTGGGAAACAGCAACCGCACAGGGAATTACCGAAAAGAACTTCGGTACATGGCTTCGTGACGCATCAGGTTACAAAGATGTGTTTAGCTTCCTGCTTCAAGGTGCATGGGAACGCCTTTATGAGTTTGTCGACGGAAACAGGTATTTCAAGGTCCTCGGACTTTTCCTGATAGGTTTCGTGATCGGACGTAGAAAAATTTATGCCGATCTGAATGCACATTCATCATTGCTGTGTCGAATCGCAATACTGGGATTGCTTATCGGACTTCCGCTTTCCGTTTTATATGCTGTAAGCGGTATTAACGGACATCCATGCGGCAATGCGGTTCACTCATTATTATATACTGTGAGCGTCTATCCTCTTGGATTTGCTTACGCGGCACTTCTTGGTCTTTTCTGTATCCGTTATCCTCACATTGCACTTTGGCGAATCATTGCAGCTCCCGGACGTATGGCACTAACCAACTATATCTCACAATCATTGATCGGAATGTGGCTTTTCTACGGTATTGGGCTCGGAATGGGAGCTTCCATCGGACTGGGGTTAACCGAACTGATAGCCCTGGGAGTGTTTTCCTTCCAGATATTATTCAGCATGGGATGGTTAAGATTCTTCCGTTTCGGTCCGCTTGAATGGATTTGGAGGATGCTAACTTATGGGAAGCTTCTGCCTCTCCTCAAGTGACGTCATTCACCAATAAATACACCAGGTGCGTTTGACCGGAAAATTTTTTTGTGAAATTATGATGGCTTGTATTGATATTTTTATCAAAATGCTTACCTTTGCACTCGGATACAATTGCAAGTTGGCAATGATCCAAATCTAAGGTAGAAATGGCATACATGACCGATGCAACGATGAAGGTAGTCACGCTTTGCTTCACTGAGAAAAGTAAGCGTACTAATGGTTGTCACTCCTCTTTTAATTGCTTATCTGCCATTTTCATCCCCACTCATTCCCTCGACCCATCCTCTGACGCCCAAGCACAATCGCCCGGGCGTCAGTCATTTTTCCCAAACGGAAAAGGGGAGTGGTTAAACTAAAGGTGATTAGATCCTATTATTACTCATAAATTTCTATAAGTATGTCACAGTTGAGATTTAAAGTTGTTGAAGAGGCTTTTGACCGTAAAGCCGCACCTGTTGCTATTCCGAATGAGCGGCCTGAGGTATATTATGGCAAATACGTTTTCAACAGGCAAAAGATGTTTGAGTATCTGCCGAAAAAGACTTATGATGCTTTGGTCTATGCCATCGACAACAAGGAGCCGCTGTCACGTGAAGTCGCCAATAGTGTTGCTGAAGGCATGAAGAGATGGGCAATTGACAATGGCGCTCGCCACTACACCCACTGGTTTCATCCGCTGACCGATGGCACTGCCGAGAAGCACGATGCTTTCATCGAGCACGACGGAAAGGGCGGGGTAGTGGAGGAATTCACTGGCAAACTTCTTGTGCAGCAGGAGCCTGACGCTTCCAGCTTCCCCAACGGTGGCATACGCAATACTTTTGAAGCGCGCGGTTATTCGGCTTGGGATATTTCGTCGCCGGCATTCATTCTTGATCAGACGCTGTGTATCCCCACTATCTTTATTTCATACACCGGTGAATCACTAGACTATAAGACTCCGCTTCTTCGTGCGCTCAATGCCGTCGACAAGGCGGGCACAAAAGTTGCCAGATTCTTTGATCCCGACGTCAAGCATGTCATCTCCTATTTAGGATGGGAACAGGAGTACTTTCTTGTCGACGAAGCGCTCTATTCCGCCCGCCCCGACCTGCTGATGACAGGACGTACGCTCATGGGGCATGAAAGTGCGAAAAACCAGCAGCTTGAGGATCATTATTTCGGTGCAATACCTTCCCGTGTCGAAGCATTCATGCTTGATCTCGAGATCGAATGTCATAAACTCGGCATTCCTGCCAAAACGCGCCACAATGAGGTTGCTCCCAATCAGTTTGAACTCGCCCCCGTCTTTGAAGAGACGAACCTCGCCAACGACCATAACCTGCTGTTAATGTCGGTGATGGAAGAAGTGGCGCGTCGTCATAACTTCCGTGTGCTTCTGCATGAAAAGCCCTTCGCCGGTGTAAACGGTTCCGGAAAACATAACAACTGGAGTCTTGGCACAGACACTGGGGTAATGCTCTTCGCTCCGGGTAAGACTCCCGCTGACAATCTTCAGTTCATCACATTCGTTGCCAACGTTATGGCTGCGGTCAATCGTCATAATGGTCTGCTAAAAGCATCAATATCATCCGCCACTAATGCTCACCGTCTCGGAGCCAATGAAGCCCCTCCGGCAATCATCTCGATTTTCACAGGCTCCCAGCTTGCCGAGATTTTTAACCGCCTCGAAAACAGCACTAACGACGAATTGATCAGCTTTGCTGCCAAAGAAGGAATGTCGGTCGGTGTGTCACAAATCCCTGAGATTCTGATTGATAATACTGACCGTAACCGCACGTCACCTTTTGCCTTCACCGGCAACCGTTTTGAATTCCGTGCCGTAGGTTCTTCCGCCAATTGTGCTTCTGCCATGATTGCCCTTAACGCGGCCGTGGCTGATCAACTCGAACAGTTCAGCAAGAAAGTAGAGGATCGTCTCTCCAAAGGTGAAAAGCTCAATCATGCAATACTCGAAGAAGTAAAGCGCCTGATTATCGACAACAAAGCCATCCATTTCGACGGCAACGGTTATAGCGAGGAATGGAAGACGGAAGCTGCACGTCGCGGTCTTGACTGCGAGACAAGTGTACCGAAGATCTTCGATGCTTATCTTCGTCCTGCATCTGTTGACATGTTTGCCCGTACCGGTGTATTTAATAAGGTTGAGCTTGAAGCCCGTAATGAAGTGAAATGGGAGATGTACACTAAGAAGGTGCAGATTGAAGCGCGTGTCCTTGGTGATCTCGCTATCAATCACGTTATTCCTGTTGCCACGCGTTACCAGTCGTTGCTTGTCGACAATCTTGTGAAACTCAAGTCACTTTTCCCCGGCGAAAAAGGCGAGAAGCTTTCCGAACTCGACATGTCGACTATTGAAAAAATGGCTCATCACATGCTCACCATCAAGAATGAGGTGGAGGCAATGGTTAATGCCCGCAAGGATGCCAACCGTATCACGAGTGAACGTGAGAAGGCAATTGCTTATCACGATACCGTTGTCCCCCGCATGGAGACTATCCGTTATCACATCGATAAGCTCGAACTTATGGTCGATAACGAAATGTGGCCTCTGCCCAAATATCGCGAATTGCTCTTTATCCGCTGATTCTTTTCCTTATATATGGAACAACTGAAACATGAGTGCGGCGTGGCGATGATTCGTCTGCGCCGCCCTCTTGAATATTACAAGGCTAAATACGGATCCTACGCCTACGGACTGAACAAGCTCTATCTTTTGATGGAAAAACAGCACAACCGCGGACAGGAAGGTGCTGGAATCGGTGTAGTTAAACTTCATGCTCGTCCCGGTCATGAATATGTGTTCAGAGAGAGAGCTTTAGGATCGGGAGCAATCTCCGATATCTTTTCAGAGATTGGGCCCAAACTCGAAAATGAGCACCTTGAGGGTCGTGATGTCAGATGGGTAGAGGAATATGCCCCGTTCATCGGTGAGATTTATATGGGACATCTCCGCTACAGCACCACCGGCAAAAGCGGAATCAGCTACGTTCATCCCTTTTTGAGACGTAACAACTGGAAGTCGCGCAACCTCCTTATGTGCGGCAATTTCAACATGACCAACGTTGATGAAATCTTCAAGAGCATTGTCGACAAAGGGCAGCATCCGCGGCTCTACTCTGACACGATAGTGCTTCTTGAGCAGCTTGGTTATGCACTTGATAAAGAAAACCATCGGCTCTATCGTGAATATCGTGACAGCCTTGATGACCCTGAATTGTCACATGTCATTGAAGATAATTTGGACATCAGAAATGTTCTCAAAAGTGCTTCTCCTCAATGGGACGGCGGATACGTAATCTGTGGTGCCACCGGCTCCGGCGACATGTTTGCCCTGCGTGATCCTCACGGAATTCGTCCGGCTTTCTATTACTGGGATGACGAGATCGTTGTCGTGGCATCTGAGCGTCCCGTAATCCAGACTGTCTTCAATGTCCGTCGAAATGATGTTCATGAGCTCACACCGGGTAGCGCGATAATATGTAACAAAAGGGGAGAGGTGACTGTCAACGATATTCTTGGAGAAAAAAAGAATGAACGTTGCAGCTTCGAACGTATTTACTTCTCGCGCGGGAGTGATGCCGACATTTATCGGGAGCGGAAAGCCCTCGGCAAACAGCTCTCAGAAGAGATATTGTCCACAATCGACTTTGATCTGCACAACTCTGTATTCTCATTTATCCCCAACACCGCTGAAGTGGCTTTTATCGGAATGATTGAGGGAATGGAGGAACAGCTGGAACGCAACAAGGCTAAAGCGATACTGGATGCCGCTGAAAAAGGGGATCTGTCAGCCGAACGTCTTGAAAAAATCATGAGTGAAAGGCTGCGTATAGAGAAAGTAGCCATAAAGGATATCAAACTCCGGACTTTCATTGCCGAAGGGACATCGCGTAACGATCTTGCGGCTCACGTTTATGATGTGACGTACGGTTGCATTAACAATAACATAGACAATCTTGTAGTAATCGACGACAGTATCGTGAGAGGCACAACACTCCGCCAGTCAATAATCGGAATGCTTGATCGTCTGCATCCGCGCCGGATAGTTATAGTGTCTTCCTCACCTCAAGTTCGCTATCCTGACTATTATGGAATCGACATGTCCAGAATGGGGGAGTTTATCGCATTTCGGGCAGCGATGCTATTGCTTGAAGAAAGAGGTATGAAATCGCTTATTGACGATGTCTATGAAGAATGTTGTCAGCAGATTAAGCTTCCGGCTTCCAGTCAGCATAATTGTGTCAAACGTATCTATGAGCCGTTCACCCGTCAGGAAATCTCTGAGAAAATAGCAGCAATGCTGACGCCGAAAGGCACAAATGCCGAAGTAAAGATTGTATATCAGACTGTGGACGGACTACACAATGCGATCCCCGGTCATCCCGGTGACTGGTATTTTTCAGGCAATTATCCCACACCGGGAGGAAATAGACTTGTCAATCAGGCATTTATCAATTTTTATGAAGGTAAAGTAAACGCGCGATAATTCAAGTCTTAATCATACAAAGGCTTATAAACGCATAATACCATCCGTATGTTATCCGATAAGGATAATTCGGGTGGTATTATTATAGTCCTTGTCTCCGTCATCGGAAAAGTAGAGATAAAGAGAGAGAAATCCGATGAGTTTCGTTATCCTTGCGACAAGGGCCCAAGAGAGAGGAGAATGAATAAAGTTCTTTTGTTTTATTTAATAAACGATCATCTCGGGAAAAACGTTCAGTGCTTCACGATTATTTATACTAAGGTGATATTTCTTTACATTAATTCAGCAAACTAACGTTAAACAACATGAGAACACAAAAAATTTCACCATACCCATACACAATTTTTATAAAACTAACATATATCAAAATTATTGTTCTATCCATGAGATTGTCGGAGGATCTAAACAATAGTTTTCTGATATAGAGTTTCCTAACGAATCCGATAAGACTTCCTAACAAAATAAGATATCACGAAACTGGCGGGCAAAAGTGCAGTTACGGCTGTCGGATAATAAGATTCACTAACAGAATAGGGCATTACAAAAGCTGTTCAATTCATCAATATATCCTATTTAACATAATATGGATTATGGGCAAGCGATGTCATTCCGAATCATACTACAAAGATAATAACATTTCTATCATTTTCCACGTCAAAAAAGCACATTCAACTATTATAATATAAAAGTGCCACATCCATTTACGTGATAATTTTCATGAATGCTATTTCAACACACCGGTAGAAAATCTCATCGGATTTCATTTCTGTACCTATTTTTAGAATACCTACCAATTTTTTAGAATACCTACCAATGTTTACTGAATCTTTTCTGACAACGGGCCATCTTGCATCCTTTGGTAAGTAATTCCTAACTTGGATAATTCATCTGTCATTTTTTCCAACTGCTTTGGACCGACATCGAGTGAGAATACAATTTTTTCTGGTCGATAATCATTCACAGCCTTTAAAACGTCACCTCTGAAACCCTTACATACAATCATATAATCTACTCCAGATTTGGTTACTGTGTAATCGCGTCTGTTAAGTAAAACGATAGACTTACTACCTATAAAAAGTTCATCCTTAGTTCTCAACATCATTGAGTCCCTATATCCGGCTTTAACGATCTCAATACTGTCTATCCCATTGCATTTTAGATAATTATCATATCTCAAATATGCTTTGGCTATGTCATCTCTTTCTCTGCCTCTGCGTTCTTCTGTGCCTGTCATGATGAATCTGCCGGGCATTCTGATTATTATATTCGTTGATTGACGATCACGTTGAATTGTCCATATATATTCATTTGATTTACTGCTATTTAATATTATAAATATTACAAAAACCGTCCATAGGCACGCACTCGTGCATAATAGTCGTTTGGTTCTTTTTATTACACTCAATGCAGTGAAAATCAGTGCGCAAAAATAAGGAATTAGCAACCAGCCTGAAAGATAAATGTTTTCCACAATGGATCCGGGTAATGATCCGACCCATTTTACAAACCAGGTTATCCAATTCAGCGACTGATTCAGAAGTTCTGCCAGCCAACTTAATTCAATACCTGCGACTGTGCCGAGAAGCAACACCACTCCCCCGCCTGCAATCCAGGGCAACAATGTCAGCACCGGGATATTGGCTATTAGAAAATAAACCGGGAAAGTATGAAAGTAGTATGCGGAAACCACGCCTGTACCTGCCACGGCTGCAATCGTGGTTATTGCTCCGGATGACATTCTTCCTGTTCGGCTTCTGCTGAGCTGGTGCATGGGGACGAGAGTAATAATCGCTGCTACCGCAAGAAAAGAAAGCTGAAAGCCGGGGCTCCAAAGCGCAAGAGGATCAAATGTCAGTATCAGTATCCCAGCAAGACAGAGATTATTTAATGTGGAGGATGTTCGATGTATTAGTCCGGCAATAATGATAATGGTAGCCATCACTACGGATCTCACCACCGATGGTGACAATCCGGTGGCTACTGCATATAACCAGATGACTACTACAGTAATGATTCCTCTCACCAATCTCCGTCTGTCCAGTAGTGCCATTGGCAATAGTGCTATTCCTATTAGTCCGATTAGAATTCCGACATGCATCCCGCTTACTGCGAGGATATGACTAAGTCCGACCGCTGAGAATTCTGATCGTAACCCACTGAATCCCGTGGGAGAGCTACCTGTCATCAAAGTCGTGAAAAACATAGTTGTCTCGTGATCCAATCCAGCTTGTTTGAGATGGCTTTCTACATTTGTGGCGAATTTATGCTTTATTTTCCATATCCCGACTGTCAGCGGCAGATTCTCCTCCCGACTGACCATTACTCCCTTTTCAATTACTACACCGAGAACCCTAATTCCTTTCCTCCACTGATATGCAGGAAAATCTTGTTCAAAGGGTACGTCAGCAGTCGATATAAACTCCTTTATTTCAGTCTCAAATGTTACCCTGTCACCCGGATTAAAATCAGGCTGTCTGGTTGGATTCACGACATAACAGAAAAAAGGATTGACGGGCTCCATCTTGTGATTTATTGGATTATACCAAGAATCCACTCTCACCACACCATTGAGCGACCGCTCTCCTTCCACCCTCTCCTTCACATATCCTGAAAATCTTCCCTTCTCACCCATCAGTTCCGATGCAGGTTTCTGTGGAAAGTTTAATTCGCATGTCAACCAGCCGACTACACCCACAACCGCCATTACCGCAAATGGGCCAAAACGACGTTGCCATAGCCTGGATGCCATGGCAACGATAATGCAAATAAACGGTATGAAATAAAATGCTAATGAACCTTCCACCAGTCCGCATACCGCAATCGTTACGATCATCACAATAAGCACCGGAAGCAGCGGCACCGAGCTAAGACGTAACGGTGGAGTAGCAGAGATTCGCGAGGGCATCGTATCAGTCGATCGTCGCCATTACGACAAAGAAACTTGATACACCGATTACGATCCAGAGCAGGATGGCAAGGAGCAATGGCTTAACCCCTACCTGCTTTATGGTGGCGAGTGACAGACTTGCTCCGATAAAGAACAGTGTTACCACCAATCCTTTCTTTGCGATGTACACGATAGCTTGCGACAATTCTACGGGAAGTCCGCAATACGTGTTGATGATCATCGCAAGAATGAATAGGAAGATGAACCAGGGAATAGAAATCTTGCTTGTCTTGTCACGAAAAATTACCATTGTGACAAGCGCAAGGGGGATAATCCAAAGGGCTCGCGTAAGCTTGATGAGCGTAGCGATCTGGACGGCTTCAGGACCGTAAGCCTCTCCCGCGCCGACCACGGAGGATGTATCATGAATGGCGATGGCAGCCCAGGTTCCAAACTGAGCCTGAGTCATATCAAACATTTTTCCAAGAGGAGGAAAAATGAAAAGAGCAATTGCATTGAGAATAAATATCACTCCGAGCGACACAGCCATTTCATTCCCGTCAGCCTTCAGGACAGGTCCGACAGCAGCGATTGCACTGCCTCCGCATATTGCCGTACCGGACGAGATAAGATAGGATGTTTTTCTGTTAATGTGCATCCAATAGCCGAAAAGTACGCCGAGACACATTACTCCGATCACCGAAACAATCGTGAACATCATTCCTTCGCTCCCTGATTTCAGTGATTCCTGGACATTCATTCCGAAGCCAAGACCTACCACAGAAGCCTGAAGAAGATATTTCGACGTCTTTTTGTTGAATTTCGGACATGGCATTGGAAGAGTCAGGGCAAAGACCAATCCAAGGAATAGAGCCACTGCAGGGGTAAACGGGGACGGCAATCCAAGTTTATCAAAAGGGATAAGAATTAGGATTATCAAAAAGATATATATCCATTTTGCGAGGCTTTGACGTGGAGAGAGAGTCGAGGCTTCAGCTTGTTTCATCTGTTCAAGTAATGTATTATAGGTCGGTGATATTTAATATATTATATTCATAAAAACATTATTGCCGTATCATTCTCTGTGATTGGAGCTATTCCATATCCTCCACGACTCGAACGCTTGCAGCAGGAGCATCTCCAACCCGTTCTTCACCGTTGCTCCCTGAGCTTCCGACCGTTTCATAAATTCCGTAGTATCCGGATTATATATAAGATCGTAGCAAAGATGTTCGGGCGTAAGAAGATCGTATGGAATATCCGGACACGAATCGACATTGGGGTACATTCCTAAAGGAGTCGTATTCACTATAACCTTATACCGATCCATTACGTCCTGAGTCAGATCAGAATATGTGATTCTCCCCTCTCCATCTTGTCTGGAGACGAGCTGGGTGTTAAGCCCCAGACGTTGCAGTCCTACGACCACAGCCTTGGATGCCCCTCCGGTACCCAATACAAGAGCGTCGGTATGCCATGGCTGAAGTAAAGGATAAATTGAATCACTGAATCCGACAATATCACTGTTGTATCCTTCAAAAAAGAGATCCTTCCCGGATTCTCCCCTATCGATTCTCACTACATTAACCGCTCCGATTTCTTCAGCGACAGGGTTGATATAATCCAGATAAGGGAAGATCTGTTCTTTATAGGGAATTGTGATGTTAAATCCACGCAAGCGCGGATGTTCTGCCACCGCTTCCATCAGATCTCCGATGTCGGGCAGTTCAAAGTTGATGTAACGGGCATCTATGCCTTCGCTCTCAAACTTTTTGTTAAAGAAGTCTTTCGAAAAAGAATGTCCCAGCGGATAGCCTATCAGACCATACTCTGCGGCAAATTCCCGGTTGCGTTTTTTGTCGGATGTCATATATTATATTTTCGTGAGACGTTAACAATTAATTGCAAAAGTAACAAATTTTGCCAATTTCCGCAAACAAATGTAAGGCTCGTTTAGTGCATTTGGGGGGATTAATCGTGGTGATATGGCTCCCCTTTTAGTATTGTCATAGCGCGGTAAACCTGTTCGACAAGCAGCAGCCTGATCATTTCATGGCTGAAAGTCATTCTTGAGAAAGAAAGTTTTCTGTCCGACCGGTCATACACCGCCTGACTGAATCCGTAAGGTCCTCCTATCACCATGAAAATGTTGTGCGGCTGGGTTGCCATAAGCCGGTCAAGACGTGCGGCAAGCTGCCTCGATGTAAGCTCCTCTCCTCTTTCGTCAAGCAAAATTACGTGATCCCCGCTCCCGAAGCGTTGAAGCATCGCTTCTCCCTCAAGTTCCTTTTGCTTATCTTCCGTCATCCCTTTGGTCGTTTTTACATCCGGCAATACCATCATTTCTACCGGGACATAATGACGCAGACGCTTCATGTACACCTCTATGCCTTCATTTAGCCATGAGGTCCTTGTTTTCCCCGTCATCATCAGCACGATTTTCATAAAATCAAAACTTTTTTGTTATTCTGTCTCTTTCAAAACTTTTTTCGTAATTTTGTGCAAATTTATAAAAATTGACTGATTTATGGAAACACGTGACCAACTCATCGACCGTCTCATCGAGCTTGCATTCCTTGAGGATGTAGGCGATGGCGACCACACCACTCTATCCACCATACCTGCCGACGAAATGGGACGTCAGCGACTGATAGTCAAGGAAGAAGGCATACTTGCCGGAGTCGAAGTCGCCCGCAGAGTGTTTGAATGGTTTGATCCCTCGCTGAAAATGACGGTATATATCAATGATGGAGCCCGCGTTAAGCCCGGCGATATTGCTTTTGAGGTTGAGGGTCCCGTCAGGTCCCTTCTGCAGACCGAACGCACCATGCTCAATATCATGCAACGTATGAGCGGGATAGCCACAACAACCGATCGTTACCAGCAGCGTCTTGCCGGACTCAAGACGAGGGTGCTTGACACACGTAAGACAACTCCCGGAATGCGTATGCTTGAAAAAGAAGCCGTCAAGATTGGCGGAGGTTGCAACCACCGCATCGGCCTGTTCGATATGATTCTCATCAAGGACAATCATGTCGATTTTGCAGGCGGCATCAAGCAGGCGATCCGCCGAGCAAAGGAATATTGCAAGGAGACCGGACGCGATCTGAAAATTGAAATAGAAGTCCGCAACAACGAAGAGATTCTTCAGGCTCTCGAAGAAGGTGTTGACCGAATAATGCTCGATAATTTCACCCCCGAGCGCACTCGCGAGGCTGTCGCTCTGATTGATGGCCGTGCTGAGATTGAATCGTCGGGTGGCATCACGATCGACACTCTTCGTGATTACGGAGAGTGTGGCGTCGACTTTATTTCCGTAGGGGCACTTACCCACTCTGTCAAGGGACTCGACATGAGCTTCAAGGCATTCTGAGCCTATTGCATTAATGATAAAAGGGGATGCAACAATGGATTAACCTTGTTGCATCCCCTACTTTATTATTCCATAATGACCTATGTCGTGGGAATTACAGGTTGAGCGGGATCGTCGCTGCATAGCACAACAAGCAGATTTGCTGCCATCGAGGCCCTGCGGTCATCCGAAAGAGTCACGATATTGTCACGGTCAAGACTTTCGAGCGCCTGCTTCACCATCGACACAGCGCCCTCCACAATCTTCTCTCTTGCAGAAATTATGGCGTCAGCCTGCTGTCTGCGGAGCATTACAGCCGCGATTTCCGGAGCATACGCCAGATAATTAAGTCTCGCTTCCACCACTTCAAGCCCTGCCATTGCCAGACGGTCATTGATTTTTCGCTCAAGCAGGTCGTTAATCTCATCACCTCCGGCTCGTAGAGTAAGTTCGGAGCTCGATCCATCGTCATCATAAGCGTATTGACCTGCCACTTCTCTGAGCGCCGCATCGCTCTGGATGGTTACGAAATTGGCAAAATTGGCATGCATTCCTGCGCGGGTGGCAGAATTCGTCTCAAGGTCGAATGTCGCACGATAAGTATCTTTCACTCGCCATACAAGCACCATACCAATCATTATGGGATTACCGGTACGGTCATTGACCTTGATCGGCTCGACATCGAGATTGCAGATACGCAGCGAAAGCGCCTTCTTTGAGAGGAATGGATTCACCCAGAAGAATCCCGTGCGATCAAAGGTTCCTCTGTAACGACCGAAAAATATCATCACCTTCACTTGATTAGGTTCAAGCTGAAAATATCCTGCAAGCATTATCACTTCCGCAACAAGCAGTAATCCACAGATCACTCCGGTCACTTCCGATGGATTGCCGCTGAAAATATAAAATACGGCGATTGCAAGTACCAGCTGGATAAAAAGCATCAGAAAGCCTGACACAGCTATTCCTTTGTAGGGATAGGCTCGGTTTTTTCCCTGTTCCATTTCTTTGTTGGTTGTCATGATTGTTTACGTTTTAATGTTTCTGCATAATTGTTGATGAGATCCATATTTCCCGGAATATCAATTGACTGCGGACAGTGGCTAATGCATTCCTCACAATGTATGCAGTGGTCAGCCTGTCGCAGTTTTGGTACTGACCGGTCATATCCCACGAGGAAGTCGCGTCGTGCTTTGGCATAGGAAGGATCCATCTCGTCAGTAACAATATCTCCTGCATTGACGCATTTATTATAGTGTGCGAAAATTGCGGGGATATCAAGCCCATGCGGACAAGGCATACAATATTTACAGTCAGTGCATGGAACCGTCGGGAATTGGAGAAGCATCGTCGCAACTTTCTGCAGAAGGCGATCCTCTTCTTCGCTTACCGGTTCGAGGGGAGAGTAAGTATTCACGTTCTCCACAAGGTGTTCCATGTAAGTCATGCCCGACAGCACCGTCAGTATTCCCTCTGGAGTTCCGGCATATCGGAATGCCCATGAGGCAGTCGAGTCATCCGGTCTTTCCTGCTTAAGCATCGCAAGCAGATTATTGGGAAGGGATGCCAGTCTGCCACCTAAAAGCGGTTCCATCACTACGGCTGGAATATTTCTTTTTCTCAGTTCGCCATATAGGTATTCGGCATTAGTGTTACTTTCGTTCACTTCTTTAGCATGAGCCCAGTCAATGTAGTTGAGCTGAATCTGCACGAAGTCCCATTTTAGGCGACCTTCGTCATGAAGTTTCAGAAGATGGTCAAACACCTCCACATCTCCATGATACGAGAATCCGAGATTCCTGATTCTCCCTTCCTCACGTTCGTTGATAAGGAAATCAAGCATACCGTTGTCCTCGTATCGTGCGTTGTATGATTCCATCCCGCCTCCGCCGATTGCATGAAGCAGAAGATAGTCTATGTAGTCAGTTTGTAGCTCTTTAAGTGAATTGTGGTACATTTCGATCGACTTCTCTCTTGGCCACGTTGAGGGAGCGAAGTTCGATAGTTTAGTCGCGATATAGTACGAATCACGGGGATGACGGGATAAGGCTATCCCCATGCAGCGTTCCGAAAGTCCGCGGCAATAAGCAGGCGATGTATCGAAATAGTTTACTCCATGTTCCAGAGCATAATCCACTTGCCTGTTGATTGCTTCCTGATCAAATTCCTCTGATCCGTCGATCTTTGGCAGACGCATACATCCGTATCCCAGCAATGAGACTTTATCGCCGGTGGTGGGTGTAGTTCTGTATGTCATCCCGCCGTCTTTTTTTGAGTGGGTCGACACTGTATCAGTCGACTTCCCGGATGGTACGCAGCCGGTGAGAGCCGTGAGTGCGGCAAGCTGACCGGCTCGTTTCAGGAAGGAACGCCTTGAGCGGTTTGTTGTCTGTATATTTTTGTCCGACATTGTGTTATTCAATTTTAATTAAATGATCACATGAACTTCTCTACCCTCTACGTGAATGGCGCTGACAGGACTAACGGGGCAAAGGTACTCACACGCACCGCAACCGATACATGCCGATTCATTGACAGCCGGGAACCGTCGTGGCGACTCTTCTGTCGAGTTCTTGTCTTCTACCATCACAATCGCCTGAGATGGACATCTTCTGGCACAGTTGCCACATTTTGATGTTCCGTTGGCTTCCAGACATGCATCTCTGTCCACCACCGCATGTCCCACTGAAACGGCAGAACGCATCGACACATCCTCAAGCGGTATTATTGCGCCAACAGGGCATACCGAAGAACATCGGTCACATTCCGGGCGACAATAACCTTTATCAAACTGCATCACCGGTTGCATAAAATTATCCAGTGAAGTCGATGGTCTCAGCACCTGATTCGGACATTCTGAAATACAGAGCTGACAAGCGGTGCAATGTGTCGTGAAGTTTTTTACAGATTTTGCACCGGGAGGAACGACAGGAACAACACGCTTGCGCGGAGCCTTCTCTACGATGTCGGCAAGACCGCCATCTGTCAGTTTCTCCTTGGCTGATGCCACTGCCGCACCTGCAGCCGCAGCTGCTGTGACCATAAATGCCCTCCTTGCGTGATCGGGTTCCCCTGCTTCACTTGGCTTTATATGTGTGGGATCTTTTGGTTTCACTGTTTCTTGTCTTTTCCTTATTCCATAATTGATGGCACCGGTCGAGCAGTTGCCTATACAGTCCATGCAAACCACACATCGTGACATATCGATGTCATGCTCTTTAGCGTTAATGCATGATGCCTTGCAGTTTCTTTCACATTTCCTGCATCCGTTGCACTTATCAAGATTTATTACCGGACGAAGTAGCGAGAAGCGCGAGATCCAGCCCAACAGCGTACCTACCGGACAGATGTCATTGCAGTAGGCTCTGCCGTGAAGAAAAGCCGTCAGCCCAACGACAAGAAGCGTAATCACTGCTACTGAGATTACGATGACCGACATCGGAGCAGAATCCACTTGATAAAACAAAGTTGATCCCTGGCGTTCAGCTTCGTATGCGAGCATTTCATTGTTCACCAGACGATAGAGGGGTCTGACCGTGACAGACGCAATTCTCCCCCACGCACTGTAAGGCTCTATCAATGAAGCCACAGCCCTCAGGGAGGCGTGCACTGTACCGAATGCCATCAATGCTGTAAATAGTCCGAATACGCTCCATCTCAAAGCCGACTTTGCCGGAATCCAGTGGAAACGATTCTTCCTTGTTTTTTTCTGTCCCACTTTTCCCCTGAGCCATGTCATGAAGTCCTGGCTGACCCCGAGCGGACAGATCACTGAGCAATATATTCTTCCGAATATTAGGGTCAGCGCCACAAGACATGCCACTATCACAAGATTAAGCGATAGAAGAGCTGGAATCAGCTGTATCTTCACCGACCATCCGAACACCGGTGCAAGTCCCGTAAAATCTACGAATAGAAACGTCACTATAAGCAACATTACAATTGCAAGCGTGACGCGGATTGTCTTTAACATTTTTATTTGATAATGATTGATATTTGATTATTTATGCTTTCACTTACAAAGTTAACTTTTTTGATTCATTTTAGCAAGTCATTTAGGTTTTTATTAATGACTTGCTAACTTTGTTGACGTCTTATTTGTTTTTATTAACAGGACAGGGACATTCCCCGACCCTTTTACGTTATTCAACTTTTGTATCAAATTTTTGTACTCATTATGTTAGGCAAAGCATCTGTTATCAGTAATCTGGTAATTCTCGGAGTTGGCATTACAATGTGCCTTATTTTTCAGCGCACCGACATTCTCCGCGAACTGGTTATAATTTTTGGATTCATATTCCTTATTCCAGGTTTCGTCGAACTTATCTACGTTCTTTCCTCGCCCGGACGTCGACAGAATCAGTTTGTCCGCCTCACCGGTTGGATCTCTGCAATTGGTGGAATAACACTTGGTGCGGTCATGTTGCTCACTCCACAGTCGTTCACGTCCATTATGGTCTATGTATTCGCATTTGGACTTATCGTCGGATCCCTTAATCAGTTCTACGTCCTCGGTTACGGTTATCGACCCTTGCGGTTCCCGGGCTGGTTCCACCTCATTCCGGCTCTGGTAGTGATCGCAGGTGTTGTGATAGTCGCTTCACCTATGTTGCGCTATAATGATCCGGTAGTCGTGTTGGTCACGGGCATTGGCCTCATCCTCATTGCTCTGCTTGCATTCATGGAGATGATTTCCGCGGCATCTATGAATCACGCTGCAAAGAAAAGGGCAGTTGCGACGACTACATCCTCTCACCACTCAACCGCTTCCGCCCCTGTGTCGGAGGAATCGGCCGAACGATCTGATCATATCTCCAAATCTGATTCTTCTGTCATTGTTTCTGAAGGCGAACAATCCAAATAAAGAAATTTTTCGGCAATTTCTATGTTTAATCAATGATTATGCTTAACTTTGTGGCATTGATTTAAGTAAACTTGAAATTTTTCCGAAATGAAAGCATTTGTTTTTCCCGGTCAGGGTGCTCAGTTCGTAGGCATGGGTAAGGACCTCTACGACAATAATCCCGTGGCTCACGAAATGTTTGAGAAAGCCAACGATATCCTCGGCTTCCGAATCACAGATCTTATGTTCGAAGGCACCGATGAGGATCTTCGTCAGACTAAGGTCACTCAGCCCGCTATCTTTCTCCACTCTGTAATTCTCGCTAAGACTCTCGGCGATGAATTTAAGCCCGACATGGTTGCCGGTCATTCTCTCGGCGAATTTTCAGCTCTCGTAGCTGCAGGCGCACTCAGCTTTGAGGATGGCCTTCGACTCGTGGCTGCCCGCGCCATGGCTATGCAGAAAGCTTGTGAGTTAAAGCCCTCCACGATGGCTGCTGTGCTTGCCCTCCCCGATGAAAAGGTTGAGGAGATTTGTGCCGGAATCGACGGAGTGGTTGTTTGTGCCAACTACAACTGCCCGGGGCAGCTGGTCATCTCCGGTGAGATTGAAGCGATTGATAAGGCTTGCGAACAGCTTCTTGCTGCCGGTGCGAAGCGTGCACTCAAGCTTAAGGTTGGCGGCGCATTCCATTCCCCATGCATGGAGCCTGCACGTGCCGAACTCGCAAGCGCTATAGAGGCAACCGAAATTCACGAGCCCGTTTGTCCCGTTTATCAGAATGTTGACGCCAAGCCCCATACCAATCCTACTGAAATCAAGAAAAATCTTGTTGCACAGCTCACTGCTCCCGTCCGCTGGACGCAGACCGTACAGAACATGATTGCCGACGGTGCTACTGAATTCATCGAGCTCGGTCCGGGCAAAGTGCTTCAGGGTCTTGTGGCCAAGATTGATCGCTCTGTTGCTACATCAGGTAAGCAGTAATCCCTGATCCCAACTGGAATATATTTAAGGCGATGCGTCGGTTTTAACGCATCGCCTTTTTGTATTTGTAAGGTCCTTATGTCGTATGTTATTTTACTAAGACCTCAATGCTTGCTTGATATCTGCAACTATATCATCTACATCCTCCAGACCTATCGAAAGTCTGACCGTTGTGTCAAGCACATCCATCTCCGCACGCTGTTCTTTCGTGAACGGACCGAATATCGTGCTTGCAGGATGAATCGCAAGAGTTTTGTTATCAAACAGATTCGTGGCGCGTTTCACGAGTTTAAGATTGTTGAGGAAATCATAGCAAGCCTGCTCGTCAGCAAGATCTATGGTGAGCATAGCGCCTGCTGTTTTTCCAAACTGTTTAACGAAAAGGTCATGATAAGGATTATCCTCAAGCCCTACATAATTCACACGTTTTATCTCCGGTAGTTCTCTCAGTTTCTTTGCGACAGCAAGAGTATTGGCAGCTTGCAGTGCATATCGGGCATTGAGATTTTCAAGACCGAGGGTCTGCATGTAAGCGGCGTGCGGCGTCATATAGGCACCCAGATTCATCAGCACCTCTCTGCGCATCACTTCCTGAAATCCCGGTATCGTACCATAATCGATTATCAATCCTCCTATCGAGGTCGCACCGCCGGAAATGTATTTCGTCGAACTGACTATTTCCACATCAATTCCAAGTGATTTGCCGTCAAATTCTGTGAATGGCACTGCGGTCGTGTCAGCGAGTACAGGCACATTCTTTGCATGGGCAAGAGCAGCTATCGCCGGGACGTCAGCCACTTCAAGCTGTGGATTAGTGAGAATCTCCAGAAACACACACGCAACGTTCTCTTTTTTTAAAGCACACTCCACAGCTTTCAGATCCGTTAGATCGATAAAGTCGGCATCTACTCCGAAACGGCGTAGCGTCTTGTCAACCAGTGCAAATGTATTGCCGAACAGATGACGGGATGTCACTATCGTTTTGCCTGCACCCGCCACGGCCATAAGTGCGTTGCTTATCGCAGCCATGCCTGAGTTTACTGCTATGACGTCTCTGGCGCCCGTTATTGCCTTCACCCTGTCCTCCAGATGA
The DNA here is from genome assembly GCA_947176235.1 of uncultured Bacteroidales bacterium. Lineage (GTDB taxonomy): Bacteria > Bacteroidota > Bacteroidia > Bacteroidales > Muribaculaceae > CAMWPM01. Next base: position 22,057 of record CAMWPM010000001.1, read on the forward strand.
ATTGTTGTTGGATTGGTGACTCTCGAATAATCAGGATCGGTCGAGCGTCCGCAGAACGAGTCTGCCATGACCGTGGTATTAGGGAATTCGTATGCACAGGTATGATACACCGGCATTGCTATCGATCCGTATGCATCAGGTTTCATATATGGCGTATGGATCGCTTGTGTGGTTCGTTTCATTGGTTCCTATGTTTTGTTTTAAATTTACCGCAAAAATAATTAATTTATCTCCTTCTCCCAAATTTTGCTTACGTTTTATCCGACGCCATATTTCATTTGCTGCTTCCATTACATTTATTTCAAAAAAATGGTTGAAACATAAACACGGGTTCCCAAAAAATCGTTACATTTGTAAAATATTTAATACAAGAATGATCGAACGAATAGTCATAATTGACAGTGCTGACCCCGTTTCTTTCTACGGTGTCAATAATTCCAACATGCACCTTATTCGCAATCTCTTTCCCAAATTGCGTATGGCGGCTCGTGGCTCAGTCATTAAGGTAATTGGCGATGACGATGAGACTGCCGATTTTGAGCGCAAGATCAAGGAGCTTGAGGCATATTGCGCTAAGTACAACAAGTTGCCCGAGGATGTTATTCTTGATGTCGTGAAAGGTGAGAAACCTCGCGAGATGAAGATGGACGATGTCATTATCTACGGCATCAACGGAAAGCCCATATCTGCACGCAACCCCAATCAGCAGTTGCTCGTAAAGACATTTCTCGAAAATGATCTCACTTTCGCCCTTGGTCCGGCAGGAACGGGTAAGACTTATATAGCTATAGCCCTTGCGGTTCGTGCGCTTAAAAACCGGGAAGTTCGAAAGATCATCCTTTCACGTCCCGCTGTTGAGGCAGGAGAGAAACTCGGATTTCTCCCCGGCGACATGAAGGACAAGATCGACCCCTATCTTCAGCCTCTCTATGATGCCCTTGAGGACATGATTCCTGCCGCTAAGCTTAAGGAATATATGGAAAGCAACGTTATCCAGATCGCTCCCCTTGCATTCATGCGTGGTCGCACTCTCAACGATGCCGTAATAGTCCTTGACGAGGCTCAGAACACCACTACTCACCAGATAAAGATGTTCCTCACCCGACTCGGCATGAATGCCAAGATGGTTATTACCGGCGACGTCACTCAGATTGACCTTCCTCGCTCCACTCGCTCCGGACTTGTGGAGGCATTGAAAATTCTTAAGGGCGTCAAAGGCATCGGAATGGTGGAATTTGGCAAAAAGGACATCGTGCGCCATGCTCTTGTTCAGCGTATTGTAGAGGCTTACGAGCGTCACGACCGTAACCCGGATGCGCAGCCCGACGACGATTCCTCCCCCATTGATTGACCTCTCCCCTCTTTTTCATCAGATTTTTATCCAGTCTAAAATTATATTTTTCACTACAATGGAAACAACTCTCGTTAAAACTGACTTCAATTTCCCCGGTCAGACTGCAGTCTATCATGGTAAGGTACGCGACGTCTACACCATCAATGATGACATTATGGTGATGATCGCTACTGACCGCATCTCCGCATTTGACGTCATCCTCCCTGAAGGCATCCCTTACAAGGGTCAGGTGCTCAATCAGATTGCAGGCTATTTCCTTGATTCCACCTCCGATATTGTCCCCAACTGGAAACTTGCCACACCCGATCCCATGGTTACCGTAGGATATAAGTGCGAGGGATTCCGTGTCGAGATGATTATCCGCGGCTACCTCACAGGCTCGGCATGGCGTGAGTACCAGGCAGGATGCCGTGAGTTGTGTGGCGTACATCTCCCGGAAGGTATGCGCGAGAACGAGCGTTTCCCGGAGCCTATTATCACACCCACCACTAAGGCTGATGCAGGTCATGACGAAAACATCTCAAAGGAAGAGATCATTGCACAGGGTATTGTCAGCGCAGAGGATTACGAAGTAATGGAGCGTTACACCCGAGCACTTTTCGAGCGTGGTCAGAAGATGGCAGCCGAAAAAGGGCTTATTCTGGTCGACACCAAGTATGAGTTTGGGAAGCGTGAAGGAAAAGTGATTCTGATCGACGAGATCCACACCCCCGACTCATCCCGCTATTTCTATGCCGATGGATATGAGAAGCGTTTTGAGAAAGGCGAGCCCCAGCGTCAGCTCTCCAAGGAGTTTGTTCGTCAATGGCTTATTGAACACGGCTTTATGGGTAAGGCTGGTCAGAAGGTTCCCGAAATGACTCCGGAATTTATTCAGAGCGTGACTGATCGCTACATCGAGCTTTACGAACACATCACCGGACGTAAATTTGTGAAGGCTCCTGAAGCACATCTCACCGATCGAATTGCCGAAAACGTTCTTAATTGTCTCCAGACTCTCAACAAGTAATTCTGGTGGACGTTAAGGCAGAACATATTAATCCCTATACCGCCGATACGCGCCGAAAAGGCGAGCAGGTGCGCGACATGTTCGACGCCATCGCGCCGGCCTACGACTTCATGAATCGTGCCATGACTTTGGGCATCGACAAGCTATGGAGGGCAAAGGCCGTGCGCATGGTCCGTCGGAAGAGTCCCGGGAGGATTCTTGATGTCGCCACCGGCACGGCCGACCTCGCTATCAAGCTTGCTCGCGACATACCCAGATCGCATGTCACTGGAGTCGATCTTTCCGAAGGAATGGTTGAGATCGGACGGAACAAAGTTAATGATGCCGGATTGTCCGGGCGAGTCTCTCTGAGTGTTGCCGATTGTCTGTCTCTGCCCTTCGTCGACGAATCGTTCGACGCGATTACCGTTGCTTACGGTGTCAGGAATTTTGAGCATCTCCTCGAAGGTTACCGTGAGATGTTCCGCGTCATGCGTCATGGAGGGATGTTGTGTGTTATCGAGCTTTCCACTCCCACGTCCCCGGTCATCAAGCCACTCTATCGTTTCTACACCCGCAGCATTATCCCGACTGTCGGACGGCTTGTCAGCCATGACTCCCGAGCCTACACCTATCTTCCTGAGAGCATAGCTGCTGTCCCGCAGGGAAATAGAATGCTCGAACTTATGGAAGAAGCCGGATTTACGTCAACGGCTTTCCGACCTCTCACTTTCGGCACTTGCACTATTTACACGGCTGTTCGCCCGTGATTTTTGACAAACTTTTTATTCTTATGTATTATGAAGTACACTCCTGAAAATATCACGTCTCTCGGGCCTGATGATATCTTCGTGTTCGGCAGCAATCTTGACGGAATCCACGCCGGCGGAGCAGCCCGCGTCGCCTACGAGAAATTTGGTGCTGTCATGGGACAGGGTGTCGGTCCGCAGGGACAATCCTACGCAATTCCCACAATGCAGGGAGGCGTGGAGACTATTAAACCCTACGTCGACCAGTTTATCGATCTTGCCCGAGAATGGGATCAGAACACATTCTACGTCACCCGTATAGGTTGTGGAATAGCTGGATTTACCGACGAACAGATCGCGCCTCTTTTTGCCGACGCGATGGATCTCTACAACGTCCGCCTTCCGGAATCCTTTGTACGCATCATCGAACGCAATAAAAAAGCCGTACAGCCTTCAAACCTAACTCCTGACACAGGAACGGAGGCTGAAAAGTCCTGATATTTGACTTATCGCCTCCGGGAATATTGAGCAAACGGACTGTTATTTTTGAGCTGACATCTCTTGAAGTGCCCTGGCAAGTTGGTCAGGGCATGATGTTTCCTTATTGCCGCATTTTATTCCATTAAGTTTCTCTATCACTTCCTCCGGCGTTTGTCCTTTCACCAGCGCACTGAGTCCTTGAAGATTCCCGTGGCAGCCCCCGGCGAATCTCACGTCGGCTATCTTGCCGTCCTCCATCTCGATTTCAATTTCACGGGAGCATGTTCCCTGTGTTCTGTAAGAATATTTCATTATTATTGTTGTTAGAGTTTTAGAGTTCCATTGATTATCAGCTTTAACGAAACGAGGGCTGCCAAAGAAATTAATAAAAGTACAATAAGCTCTGCCGGTGTGAAGTAGCTTGAAATATTATTGCGGTCAGTTTTGGGCGTTCTCTCTCTTCTCGCCTTTAGGTAGAACGCCAGACCTCCTAAATAGAAGATTGTGGAAGCCAGCAGGAGATCAAGTCCTCCGGCGTAAATCATCCACAGGCAGTTGAGCACGCAGGCACTTCCCACCAATCTCGATTTCCAGAGTTTCCCTTTGCTCAGACTGACTTTGATCTCAGGATTGAAAGTCGTTTTCGTCAGATAAAGACCGCTGAATAGGTATGCAGGTAGTACCATTATGCCTGTCACTGAGAGAGCTGCCAGATACACATTGTCGGCGCTCACCACTATCATGATGAAAATTTCCATCATCACACTGGAGATCAGCAATCCGAATGTCGGCATTCCCCATTTGTTGAGCCGGAGAAAGCTTTGTGGAAATATCTTCACCTCGGCAGCCTCCATTGCTACCTGACCCAATATCAGCGTCCAGGCAAACCAGCCGCCGAACAATGCCAGTACCACTGACCCTATCACGAAATAGTAAGCCCAATCTCCTATCGCGCTCTTCAGGACGTATGCCACCGAAGGATCTTCAAGTGTTGATAGTTCTGCCTGGCTCATCACTCCGTAACTTAGCACAGTCACCAGCACGTACAGTACCCATGCGAGCATAAATCCTGCCACACTTGCACGCCCGACATCCGTAGGCTTTTTTGCACGGGCTGATACCATGACTGCACCCTCAATTCCGATGAAGCACCACAATGTCACCATCATCGAGCCCTTCACCTGGCTTCCCAGATTCCCGGTTATTCCTGATTGACCCCAGAAATCTGTCGTCATCACGTCAAGCTTGAAAGTCATGAAAAGCAAAACGGCGATTACGGCTATTGCGGCAAGCTTAAACACCGATACTACGTAATTGATCCTTTTGACCGTTGTTAGTCCGTTCTTCACCACCACAAACATCAGCCATATCATTACCGAGCAGAACACTACTGTGGGCCAACTGTGTCGGAGCAAGGGCGGACAGAATGCTCCGAGGGAATCATTGAGCATCACCGCGTATGCCACGTTGGCGAAACACGCCGAAAGCCAGTAGCCCCACGCCATGTTGAAGCCTGTGTAATGACCATATCCCTCCTGGGCATACTCGTATATTCCGGCATTAAGATGGGGATACCGGTCCGCAAGAATTTTCAATGTCCCCACCAGGAAGAGAAGTCCTATGGCAGTCACGGCCCATGCAAGGAGCGTTCCGCCAAGACTCGCTGATACTGCCAGATTTTGAGGTAGATTGAATATTCCTGCCCCTACTGTCATGCAGAAAATCAGAGAGACAAGTCCTAAGAATCCAAGTTTATTAGTTGATTGCATCTTTTTCCTTATTGCTTATTGCTTCTTTTCCTTTGATTGAAGGCTTTTACTTTCTTTATGAGCCCTATCGTTTTTTCAAGATGCAAAGATAGTAAATTATTAGCAGGGTGATATGTCATTTTCGCACAATCTTTCCTTCCCTCTTATCGAGAAGCTGAAAAGCTTTTCTGGGCGAACCGTCGGCAAGTCTTATTATCCCGCAGTATCTGAATCCACGACTCTCGATCCATTTTAGCATCGGCGCATTGTCCTCATGTGTGTCAATTCTGATATTGTCAATCTTTTGTTGGCAAAATTCAAGTGCCGTATCCGCCACTCCCCTCTCGCTCCCGTCCGAAGCTATTCTGTGAATTGTGCCATATTCATTCTCATTATCAATCCAGTCACCGTCGATTACTGAATACGTCGGATCCGCACCAATGATGAAACAGAATGTTCCGACGAGCTTTCCGTTATTTTCGATCACGTAGCTGTTGCCCTTGCCGATATCCGCCCGCAGGACTTCCTTCGATGGATAACCGCCCGTCCACTGCTCGTGATTGCCATTCTCACGCATGAATCGACGCGCACGATCCATCACCCTCAGCATTTCGTCCAGATCTGCCACCTGCGCCTCTCTCACTTTCAATCTGCTCATGCCATCTCCTGGTTATCCGTGCGTTTTCCGAGTCGTTCTGCAAGATGACGGAAAATATGCTTTCCTTGAACAAGAAATAAGATTACGAATACCACTATCAGTCCGCATGTCAGCTTAGCTAACAGTCTTTTGGGATTCCAGTCAAGGAGAGTTTCAAGGGGAGCGGAGCGGTCAGGTCCAAGTTGCTCAAGATCGATCATTGCCAATGACCGCTTCTGGAGTATATGCCCGTTCCTGACATACACAAGCGCCATCGGTCCTCTTGCAAGAGCTTTGAGAGTCGTATCATCCGACGTATAGCATGGATATGCAGCCATGGAGAGATCCATCCATTCCTCCACGTCTTCACTGTCACCTCCCACCAGCGCCATCATTCCTATTCCTCGCTCTTCTGCCATCTTTTCTATTTCATTGATTGTTAGAGTATACGACAATTCCGCGCGTTTCGGTTCCGGAATTACGAGTATTATCTGATCCCCCTCGCTCTCAATCACGTAATCCGTCACTTCATCATCTCCGTCATATATGGCGAAGCCCTCTGCATCAGCAAGGGCTGTCGACTCTGTGCCTTCTATTCTTTTCACGAAGTGCCATGTCGTATCCTCAGGTATATTATCCGGACCGAACGTCCGCTCCTCCCCGTCTTTCTCATATACGAACATTGGCGTCTCTTCGCTCCCTGCATTGATGTTGTCCTCTGCCGCAGCCAGATTCGTTCCTATCGGATATGGTCTGAAATCAAGTATCGGCTGAATGTTGTATCCTAAAAGAGCTATGATCATGATGTAGAATGTCGAGCATGTCATAGGAAGCCATTGCACTGGCCTAAGATAAAGCGTTGGGACTTTCATGTTCCATTTCCACAACAAGGCAATGAGTGCCGTGACAACAACATTTTTCAGAAAAGTAGCACCGTTGGATAGCACCCACGCATCTCCGAAGCAGCCGCAGTCGCTCACTGGATTTTTTATCCAGATATAGAAAGTAAGTGGCAGGAACATAGCCATGAAAGCCGATGTAACGACCAACGAAAGCCTACGGTAACAGCCGGTAAGCACTCCCACTCCGCCAAGGAATTCCACTGTAGGAATCAATATGGCAGCTGCCACTATCAGAGATCTCGGCTGCGACATTCCCCATATTCCGAGATATTCCTCCATCTTGAATATGAATCCCCAGGGATCGATCGCTTTAGTAAATCCTGAGAATATAAACGTGGCTCCGACAACCAGTCGTGCGAGCCACGTTATTGTTTTGATCTGTCCCGAAGTCATTTTCCGTCTATGGCAAGTTGAATGATCCCGAATATGGAATAATTGATCATATCCATGTAGTTTGCGTCTATTCCTTCCGACACTTTCGTACGTCCATCATGATTCTCAATCTCTTTCGTACGCATTAGTTTCATAAGGATTAGGTCGGTATAACTTGACACCCGCATTTTTCGCCATATCTCGTCGTAGTCATGATTTTTTGCAAGCATCAGGCTTCTTGCCTTGTCCATGTAGTGATCGTAGAGCGCGATTGCTTCGTCTTTGTCAATATCCTTTTTGTCGGCATAGCCTTTTTCAAGCTGAATCAGCGCTATGATACCGTAATTCACGATTCCGATAAATTCAGGCAGGATTCCTTCATCCACCATTGCTTCCCCTTTGGTTTCAAGCGACCTGATTCGGTTAGCTTTGATAAGTATTTGATCAGTGACCGATGTCGGACGCATAAGTCGCCATGCAGCCCCGTAATCGCCAAGTTTCATGATATAGAGGTCGCGGCACATTTCAATCGCTTTGTCAAATTGCTTTGTGGTCAGATCCATGGGTATTAATTCTTATTAGCACTTCTACGATTTTGCGCAAATTTACAAAAAAAACCTTAGAGCCCGAAATCAAGCTCTAAGGTTTTTAGGTTATGGTAGGATATTTCCTGTGATTACTTGCTTATCATGGCATCCTTGATTGAGCTGAGAGGTATTTCGATCGAAATTACACCCTCGCTGTAGGCTGCTTTTTGATAAGGCTGATAGCTGAACACCATCATGTCGCCATATATTGCAGGAATAGGATAACTACTACCGTCGATCGTCTCGTCTATGCCTTCGATAGCATCAGAGTTTAGTGCGGCTGTCACGTTATCAGTATCGGTTAGAGCGACATTAAGTAATTTAAGTTTCTCTGCCACTTTATCATACACCCCTTTAATTGAATCTTTACTTACAAGGTTGGCGATAGCTATCCGGTCGTAATGAGGCAGGGAATAAGTTGCGTAATAGTCCACATTCATTCCATGCGCTCCGCCTGTGTAGTTCTCGTTGTAGATGTCGTAAGTAATTAGTTGATTGTTGGTCCAGACGGGCATGACGCTGAAGATGTAGGAATATATAGGCCTCACTTCCGCAGTGTCGGGATATGTTTCCGCGTACATTCTCTTGAGTTCGTTGGCGTAATATCCAAGCATTGCATCTGCGTTAGGCTCTCCTTCGTATGCTTTTATATTGACCTTGTCCGAATCCTCTTCGTCAAACATAGCATTCAGCCGCTCGCTAATCATCTGACTTATCGTAGCTATTACTACCGAGTCATTATCTTCATTCTCAGGGAGATATACCTGTGCATTGAAGCTAACAAGGGATATGCCGTCTTCTTCTCCCCCCACGCTGTCCTTCAGAATGTATTCCCGGCTTCCGGGTAATGCTGCCACTTCGGCAGGATCGTTTTCCTTACCGGTATTCTCTGCGGTTTTATTCCCGCTGGTCGCGCATGAAGCGAGTACAATCGCCACTCCGGCTGTCGTTAGTAAAAGTGTTTTCTTCATAATTCTATATGTTAAATTTTTTTCATTACAAATTCCTGACACTGGCAATCAGTACCTTCCTAAATAAAACAACTTCCCTGACAAAAGGTTTTGTCAGGGAAGTTTGTATGGCTATCGGAGAAGCTATGACTCTAATTAATAAAGATAAATGTCGCCGGACTCTTATCTCCTTCTGTCAAGAGCATCAAGCATTTTGAGTAGTTCCGATTTAATTTCTTTGAGTCTGGTTATAGCGTTCGAAGTTTTGTCAATACCATCCGGATTTTTGTTCAATGCTTCCTGGGCGGCATCAAGTTTTAGACCCTTCTCTTTGACCAGATAGTGGATCTGTCGGATTTTCTCTATGTCTTCTGGGGTATAGAATCTTGATCCGTGGGCATTACGTTTAGGGTTGATAATCGTGAAACTCTTCTCCCAGAATCGTAGCGTCGATGCCGGTAGCCCGATTATGTCGGCTACCTCACTTATCTTGTAGTATTGTTTGTTCAGATCCCTTATCGGTTCCATATATCTTTTTACTTGTTTGGTTCTGATATTGTCAGTCCATCACGTTCGATGCCTGTTCCGAGTGCTTCACCATCTCGCTGTACTGCTCAGGCGTAAGATCCTGAAAATAATATTTTACAGGATTCTGGGGCGCACCCTTGTATCTCACTTCATAGTGCAGATGAGGCCCGGTCGACTTTCCCGTATTTCCCACAAGCCCGATTAGATCCCCGCGCTTCACCTCCTGACCCTGCTTCACCAGGATCTTGCTCAGATGAGCATAGCGCGTCAGATAATCGTAGCCATGATTTATATCAATCGAGTTGCCGTAACCGCTGTTCCACCCCGCATCCGCCACCACTCCGTTGCCTGTTGCATACACCGGTGTGCCGGGTGCGGCGGAAAAATCCATTCCTTCGTGGAACTTTGTTGTGCCGTACACCGGATCTACACGGTGTCCGTAACCCGATGCCATCTGCTTCAGATCCAGTTCGTAGACAGGTTGTATCGATGGTATATGTGCCAGCCTCTCCTCATGTTGCGACGCGAGATTCTTCAGTTCGTCAAAGGATTTGATCTGAAAATACAGTTGCTGATCGAGCATGTTCATCTTATCCGTTATAGTGGCAGCAAGATCGGCATCACTGAGTGAATTGAGTTGTTTCGACACATTTGCGGCCTCAAGCCCGGCATATCTGCGAGCATCGCTGATCGGATCTGCCTGCATCAGTACTCTGTAGAAACTGTTGTCACGGTTGGCAATCTCCTCCATCACCTTTATGGATCCGTCGAGCCTGCGGTTAAGTTCCACAAGTTCGTTGTTGAGTCGGGTATTTTCATCGCGCAGTCTTTTCTCTCTCGGCAGATCTATCCAATAATATAGCGCAAGGAGTATCACAGCACCTATCGAGAGTCCTTCAAAAGCATGCTTAATGACAATCCACGCCCTCGACCTTCGTGACAGATACACGCGGTCGTAGGTCTCGGTTGTCGGATTATATCTGTAGAATACTTTCTTACTCATATCATTGGCTCTCGCTTGCAAAAGTAATCAAAAAAGATTAATTTTGCAGATTATTGCACGACAAACAGCATATTTTTAAAGAAATTAACGTAATACTATTCCAACACTATCTCAACAATATGTTAACTGCTAAGGAAATACGCGAATCATTCAAGGAATTTTTCCGTAGTAAGGGACATCAGATCGTTCCTTCGGCTCCTATGGTCATCAAGGATGACCCGACGCTCATGTTTACCAATGCTGGTATGAACCAGTTCAAGGATATCATACTTGGTAATGCCGCTGCAAAGTACAAGCGGGTTGCTGACTCCCAGAAGTGCCTTCGCGTAAGCGGTAAGCACAACGATCTTGAGGAAGTGGGTATGGACACCTACCATCACACGATGTTCGAAATGCTCGGCAACTGGTCGTTTGGCGATTACTTCAAGCAGGAAGCAATTGACTGGGCGTGGGAATATCTTGTTGATGTCCTTCATCTCGATCCTGAGCGTCTTTATGCCACCGTCTTTGAAGGCTCTCCCGAAGAGGGACTTTCCCGCGACGATGAGGCTGCTTCTTTTTGGTTGAAGCATCTCCCGGAATCTCACATCATCAATGGTAACAAACATGATAATTTCTGGGAAATGGGCGATACCGGTCCCTGCGGTCCTTGTTCGGAAATCCATATCGACCTGCGTTCTGATGAAGAGCGCAAGGCTGTTCCCGGGCGGGATCTCGTAAACCATGACCACCCACAGGTTATTGAGATCTGGAACCTTGTTTTCATGCAGTACAACCGTAAGGCTGATGGATCTCTTGAACCCCTCCCCGCCAAAGTTATCGACACAGGCATGGGCTTCGAACGCCTTTGTATGGCTCTGCAAGGAAAGACGTCCAACTACGACACCGACGTTTTCACTCCCCTCATTTCACGCATTGCCGAACTTTCGGGGAAAACCTATGGAGCCGATCGTATGTCCGACATTGCCATGCGTGTGATTGCCGACCACGTCCGCACCATTGCTTTCTCTATCGCCGACTCGCAGCTTCCCGGCAATGCCAAGGCTGGCTACGTGATTCGCCGCATCCTTCGTCGCGCTGTCCGCTACGCCTATACCTTCCTCGACCAGAAGCAGGCGTTTATGTATCGGCTCGTCGACACCCTTATCGACAGCATGGGCGAAGCTTATCCCGAGCTTCCCAAGCAGCGTGACCTTATCATGAAGGTAATTAAGGAAGAGGAGGATTCTTTCCTCCGTACCCTTGAGAATGGTATTCGTCTTCTTGAAAATGCAATTGCCGAGGCAAAGAAGAACGGCAAAACAGAGATTTCCGGTAAAGAAGCTTTCGTACTCTACGACACCTACGGTTTCCCCCTTGACCTAACCGAGCTGATCCTTAAGGAAAAAGGCATGACTCTCGATCATGCTGAATTCGACAGTGAGATGCAGGCTCAGAAACAACGTGCCCGCAACGCCGCCGCTGTCGAAGCCACCGACTGGGTCGTTCTTCGCGATGGCGAACAGGAATTTGTCGGCTACGACGTAACATCCGTCCCCACTCGCATCCTCCGCTACCGCAAGGTGAAGCAGAAGAATCAGGAGTATTATCAGATTGTCCTATCCTCCACCCCCTTCTACGCTGAAATGGGTGGTCAGGTAGGCGACCGCGGAGTCCTCGTTAACGGTGATGAAGTTGTCGAGATCTACGACACTAAGCGTGAGAACGGTATGGGAGTTCAACTCACAAAAAAGCTCCCCTCCGATGTAAATGCTGAGTTTGAAGCTCGTATCGACACCGACGCACGTTTGGCTACTTCGTGCAACCATACAGCCACTCACCTCCTTCACCACGCTCTCCGTCAGGTGCTCGGCACCCATGTTGAGCAGAAAGGATCTTATGTTTCCCCCGACATCCTCCGTTTCGACTTCTCCCACTTCCAGAAAGTTACCCCCGAACAGCTTAGAGAAGTTGAACATCTTGCCAACGCGGCGGTACGTCGTGCCATCCCACGCGACGAGCACCGCAATGTCCCCATTGCACAGGCGCTCGACCTCGGCGCTATGGCTCTCTTCGGCGAGAAATATGGTGAGGAGGTTCGCGTGATCCGCTATGGCGACTCTGTTGAACTATGTGGCGGCACTCACGTTGACAACACTGGAAATATCGGAATGATACGCATCATCAGCGAAAGCAGCACAGCTGCTGGCATCCGTCGTATCGAAGCTATCACGGGTGCACGTGTTGAAGAAGCGATGGACAAGATGTCCGACACGCTTCATGACATCGCTATGATGTTCAACAACACCCCAAATGTCGTTGCGGCTCTGCGCAAATCTATCGAGGAAAATGCAGATCTTCGCCGACAGGCTGAGGAATTTATGGCTGAGAAAGTTTCTCGGCTTGCCAAAGATTGCCTCGACCGCTCTACCGTAATCAATGGTTTTAAGGTTGCCGAAGCTTCCGGTGTTATGCCCGCCGATGTTGTTAAGAATCTTGCCTTCAATGTCCGAACCCTCTCTCCCGAAGCTACTGTATTTGTAGGCACCACCAGAGACGTTGCCGACAAACCGCTCATCACCATTATGATCACTGAAGATCTTGTGAAGCAAGGACTCAACGCCTCTTCTATTGTTCGAGAAGCAGCCAAATCCATTAAGGGCGGAGGAGGCGGTCAGCCTGGATTCGCTCAGGCTGGTGGCAAGGATGCCGACGGACTTTCCGCAGCCCACAATGCCATCATCGCAGCACTCAAAGCTTGATCTGAAAAAAAAGATTATCACTTAAGGCGATGTTTCAGACCTCTGACACATCGCCTTTCCTTTTCTTTTATGCTTTTTCTGTAAAAAGTCATTCCAATATTGCAGTAGTTCGCAAAATTTATTGTAACTTTGTGCATCCTTTTTTGAAAAGGAACGGGGCGTAGCGCAGTCCGGTAGCGCACCTGGTTTGGGACCAGGTGGTCGCAGGTTCGAATCCTGTCACCCCGACCATTCTTGATAAAACATTTCTCGAGACATGTATCGTACTAAAAATTGCGGAGAACTCCGCATATCCGACGCCGGTCAGAATGTGACTCTGGCTGGTTGGGTGCAACGCTCGCGCAAAATGGGCGGTATGACTTTTGTCGACGTCCGTGATCGTTATGGCATCACTCAGGTTGTTTTTGACCACGACACAAATGCGGCTCTAAATGACGCCGCTAATAAGCTCGGTCGCGAATTTGTAATTCAGGTTAAAGGTAAAGTTGCCGAGCGCACTTCAAAAAATCCCAATTTACCCACTGGCGACATCGAAATCATTGCCGACGGTCTCACTGTGCTCAATCGCAGCGAGATTCCGCCTTTCACTATTGAAGAAGAGACCGATGGTGGCGATGATATCCGCATGAAATATCGTTATCTCGATCTCCGTCGCCCCAATGTGCGCCGGAATCTTGAACTGCGCCACCGCTTCACCATGGAGGTGCGCCGCTATCTCGACGGCAAGGGATTCCTTGAGATCGAGACGCCTATGCTTGTCGGTTCTACTCCCGAGGGTGCGCGTGACTTTGTAGTCCCCTCCCGCATGAACCATGGTCAGTTCTATGCTCTCCCCCAGTCCCCCCAGACTCTTAAGCAGCTGCTCATGGTCTCCGGTATGGACCGTTATTTCCAGATCGTAAAATGTTTCCGTGACGAGGACCTCCGCGCCGACCGTCAGCCCGAGTTTACTCAGATTGACTGCGAGATGAGCTTCGTGGAGCAAAATGATATTATTGAACTCTTCGAAGGAATGGCAAAACATCTCTTCAAGGAGTTGCGTGGAGTTGAGCTAACCGAGCCTTTCCCCCGTATGCCCTGGGCTGATGCCATGAAATACTATGGTAGCGACAAGCCCGACACCCGCTTCGACATGAAGTTTGTCGAACTGATGGATATTCTCAAAGGTCATGGGTTCTCCGTATTTGACAACGCGGCTTACATTGGTGGCATCTGCGCAAAAGGAGCTGCATCATATACCCGCAAGCAGCTCGACCAGCTCACCGAGTTTGTGAAGCGTCCTCAGATAGGCGCTAAAGGTATGGTCTACGCACGTGTCGAACCCGATGGCTCGGTTAAGTCAAGCGTCGATAAATTTTACTCTCAGGAAGTTCTTCAGCTGATGGCGAAAGCTATGGATGCCGAGCCCGGCGATCTCATTCTCATTCTGAGTGGAGATGACGCCATGAAGACTCGCAAGCAGCTGTGCGAACTGCGACTGGAGATGGGCAATCGCCTCGGTCTACGCGACAAAAACAAATTCTCATGCCTTTGGGTAGTTGACTTCCCGATGTTTGAATGGAGTGACGAGGAGCAGCGCCTCATGGCTATGCATCATCCCTTCACCCACCCCAAGGACGAGGACATACCTATGCTTGACACCGATCCTGCAGCAGTCCGCGCCGACGCTTATGATATGGTTGTCAATGGAGTGGAAGTCGGCGGAGGATCTATCCGTATTCACGACAGCGAACTGCAGGCAAAGATGTTTGAAATCCTTGGATTTACTCCTGAGAAAGCTCAGGAGCAGTTCGGATTCCTCATGAATGCCTTTAAGTACGGCGCTCCCCCTCATGGCGGTCTCGCCTATGGTCTTGACCGTTGGGTTTCGCTCTTCGCCGGGCTCGACAGTATCCGTGACTGCATCGCTTTCCCCAAGAACAACAGCGGTCGCGACGTCATGCTCGACGCCCCCGCACCTCTCGACCAGAAACAACTTGACGAACTTTCTCTTGAAATAGTGGAAAAAT
This sequence comes from uncultured Bacteroidales bacterium, assembly GCA_947176235.1. GTDB lineage: Bacteria > Bacteroidota > Bacteroidia > Bacteroidales > Muribaculaceae > CAMWPM01. The sequence goes on from CAMWPM010000001.1 coordinate 37,105, forward strand.
CCTCTAAATAACTTTTACCCTGTGAGTGGCGTGAAAATAAGTCAGATAATCACAACACTCGAGGAGAAGGCACCCTGCTCTACGCAGGCAAGCTTCGACAACAGCGGTCTACAAGTCGGCGCGATTAACGTCGACTGTAAGGCCGCATTGTTGTGTATTGATGTCACCCCCGACATTGTCCGCGAAGCTATCAACCTCGGTTGCAATCTGATTATATCCCATCATCCTTTGATTTTTAAGGGTCTAAAATCTATCACCGGTCGTAATCGCGTCGAAAAATGCGTAGAACTGGCTATAAAGAATGACGTTACAGTCTACAGTTGTCACACCCCGATTGATCTCGCCTACCGTATCGGCGTCTCTTGGGCAATGGCTGCCAGACTCGGACTCACCAATTGCAAAATTCTTGAGTCAGTTGACCCCAAAAATTCTCTTGGATATGGAGTCATTGGATTTTCGCCTGCCGTCGACGCAATCACGTTTGCCGAAAAGGTCAAGACAGCCTTTCACTCTCCTGTTGTCCGTTGTTCCCGCCCTACTCCAAAGATGCTGCTGCCTGATTCAATCAGGATGGTTGCAGTATTTGGTGGTGCCGGCTATGATGCCGTTACATTGGCGATCGAGGCGGGAGCGGGAGCGTTTGTGTCTTCCGATACAAAGCACAACTTTTTCCTCGACTATGCCGATCAGATTTTCACTGTCGACATCGGACATTACGAAAGCGAAGAGTGTACAAAACAGATTTTTTATGAGATAATTAAGAAAAAATTTCCTAACTTTGCACTCTATTTTTCGCAAGTCGAGACCAATCCCGTTCAGTACCTTTAGGCTCCGAAATTCTCTACAGCGAATCTTCTGAAAATGAAATATATAAAAATTTAATTCGAAATATCTATATGGCTACCGACAAGAACAAGCCCGAAAATCTCAGCGTTGAGCAGCGAATGCAGTCGCTCTACAAGCTTCAGACAATTTTCTCCGAAATCGATCGCATCAAGCAGATTCGCGGTGATCTTCCTCTTGAAGTTAAAGATATTGACGACCACATTGAAGGTCTCCGCACCCGCGTCGCCAACTACACTAAGGAGATTGATGAGCTCCGCAAGAAGCTCGCTGCTGAAAAGGCAAAAATCGAGGACTCATCTTCAAAGATTGCTCGCTACAAGGAGCAGCTCGACAATGTGAAGAACAATCGTGAGTTCGACCTTCTCTCAAAGGAAATCGAATTTCAGACTCTTGAAATACAGCTCTGCGAGAAGCACATCAACGAATATAACCACGCTATCGAAAACAAGACACGTGAGATTGCACTCACCAATGAGCAGCTTGAGGATCAGACTCACATTCTCAACGAAAAGCGCAGCGAGCTTGAGGAAATCGTGAGCGAGACACGCCAGGACGAAGAGCGTCTCCGCGAACAGGCAAAAGCACTCGAACCTCGTATCGATGCCCGTACTCTCAATGCCTTCAAGCGCATCCGCAAGAACGCCCGTAATGGTCTTGGCATCGTCTACATCCAGCGTAATGCCTGCGGTGGCTGTTTCAACCGCATTCCACCGCAGAAACAGCTTGAAATCCGCATGCACAAGAAAGTTATCGTGTGTGAGTATTGTGGCCGCATTCTCATTGATCCTGCTCTCGCCGGCGTTGAAGAAGGCAAATAACCTCTCCCCCGTTTCACTCCCATTCATTTCACACACACGTTGCTTTTAGGTACAAAATGAAGTTATTACAGTCTAAATTAGCACAGTACACTGCTCCCCAGGAGGCTAAAGCCGCCGGAGTATATCCCTATTTCCGCGCCATCTCGAGCGAACAGGATTCCGAAGTTATCATCAATGGCCGCAAAGTGCTGATGTTCGGATCCAACTGTTACTCCGGTCTCGTCAACGATCCCCGCATCAAGGAAGCCGCTATCGAGGCAATCAGGAAGTATGGTACTGGTTGCGCCGGTTCTCCGTTCCTTAATGGCACTCTTGACCTCCACAAAAAACTTGAAGCTCGACTTGCCGAATACACAGGTAAGGAGGACGTAATGATTTACTCCACCGGTTTTGAAGTAAATCTCGGTGTCGTTTCATGTCTCACCGGTCGTGAAGACTACATTATCTGGGACGAGCAGGATCATGCGTCGATCATCGAGGGTCGTCGTCTCTCTTTCAGCCAGTCGCTAAAATACAAGCACAATGATATGGAGTCTCTTGAAAAGCAGCTCCAGAAGTGCGATCCCGACAAAGTGAAACTGATTGTCACCGATGGAGTATTCTCCATGGAAGGCGACGTCGCCAATCTCCCGGAAATAGTTCGCCTCGCCAAGAAATACAATGCCTCCGTCATGGTTGATGAAGCTCACGGTATTGGTGTATTTGGTCGTGGCGGACGTGGCACTTGCGATCACTTTGGTGTAAGCAAGGATGTCGATCTCATCATGGGTACGTTCTCCAAGTCCTTTGCATCACTCGGTGGATTCATCGCCACTGACAAGGAAATCACGAATTTCCTCCGTCACCACTCCCGCTCCTATATCTTTACGGCAAGTATTACACCCGCCTCCACCGCCGCGGCTCTTGCTGCCATTGACATTATGGAGAAAGAACCTGAACGTCAGGAGCACCTTTGGGAAATCACTAAGTACGCCCTCGACGGATTCCGCGCGATGGGTTGCGAGATCGGTCACACTTCCACCCCGATCATCCCGCTTTACATTCGTGATAACTTCAAGACATTCCAGGTCACTCGCGATCTGCTCGAGGAAGGTATTTTTGTCAACCCGGTTGTTTCGCCCGCAGTAGCTCCTCAGGACACGCTGATTCGCTTTAGCCTGATGGCTACGCACACGAAGGATCAGGTGACCACTGCTCTCGAAAAGATTCAGAAAGTATTCAAAGCTCGCGAAGTATTGAAATAAAGTATTTGCGGCCGTATTGACGGTTATTCTCATCTTTGAATCCTAATCATTCTTGCGGGCTTTATATGCAGCCGGTCTCCGGGTACGTATGAGGTCCGCAATTTGTTTCTGCAATCATTTCCTCATTCATTTCTCCTCGATTTATCTTTTACTGCTCCTCTAACGATGAAGAAAGCTATAATCATTCAGGCACGGATTGGATCTACAAGAATGCCGGGAAAAATTCTTTTGCCATTTTTCGGCGATGAGACAATTTTATCAATAATTCTCTCACGACTCATTTCATCTTTCCCCGATATTCCCGTCGTTGTTGCCACCTCAGCCGATTCTGCCAATGACCCTCTTGCATCGGAAGCTGTCCGCCTCGGAGCTATATGTTTTAGAGGCGATGAGAACGATGTATTGTCACGCTTCTTAGGAGCGGCTGAAATGATCGGTGCCGAAGCCATTATCCGTGTTTGCAGCGATAATCCGTTTCTTTCTGCCGAAGCGGTTGCCAGGGAATTTCAAGCCCTCGAATCCCCCATCTCCCCTGATTACGTCGGATTCTGGGTCAACGATCGCCCGAACATTCTCACACACCATGGTTTCTACCCTGAGGGCGTAACTGTAGAAGCCTTGCGCAAAGTATGTGCACTCACCCGGGAATCGCTCTATCATGAACATGTCACCAATTTCATTTACACTCACCCCGACTTATTCAAAATCCTTTGGCTAAGTCCCGACCCCGCTCTAAATGGCAGGAATGATCTGCGGTTGACTATTGATACGCCTGATGATTTTGAGGCAGCCCGACGCATTTACGGAGAAATGATTTCTGATGAAATTCCTCTCACCATCGCTAACGTCGTGAATCACATTGACTCTGCGGATCCAGAACTTATCGAGTCAATGAAATGTCAAATTGACAGAAATTCAAAATGAAAGAGACCTACATAATCGGTGAAATCGGACAGAATCATAATGGTTCGGTCGACATTGCCAAACTTATTGTCGACCTCGTGTCGCGTCCCGTTACAGAAGAGGCTTTCGGACTTGAACTTAAGCCTATGAACGCCGTAAAAATGACAAAACGGGATCTTAAAGAAGAACTGACAGGTACCCAGATGCGACGCCCCTATGTAAATTCAAATTCCTTCGGAGCCACCTATGGCGAACATCGTGCGGCTCTTGAACTAACGGACGAAGAGCATCTTGAGGTCTATCGCCATGCCAAGTCCCTCGGGCTTGATTTCGTCGAGACGTTATGCGCCCCCGGATGCCTATCTCTGCTTCGGCTTTTTACACCCGACCGCCTTAAAGTCGCAAGCCGTGACCTGACGAATCTACCGCTTCTGGAGGCGCTTGCAGAGACAAAGATTCCGATTATCCTGTCCACCGGTATGGCAGGAAAAAAGGAACTTGACGATGCGCTGGAAGTAATCACACGCCATCACTCCGACATTTCGATCCTCCATTGTGTCTCACAATATCCCACCCACCCCGACAATCTCAACCTCGCCACAATTCTTTATCTTCGTGAACACTATCCTCAGTATAAGATAGGTTTTTCCGATCACACGATAGGCATAGCAGCTCCTATTGTAGCGTTAGGTATGGGTGCGGAAATCATTGAGAAGCATGTTACTATCGACCGACGCATGAAAGGCACCGATCAGGCGGGATCTCTTGGTCCCGACGGAGTCAACCGCATGATCCGCGACATTCGTGTTGCAGAACGTTGGATCGGACGCCCCGAATTATATATCGAGAAAGATGTGGCAGCCGCTAAGGTTAAACTCGAACGCTCCATTGCTTCGCGCCACAGGCTTCTTCCCGGCGACATTATCAAGGAAGATGACATCCACATGCTTAGTCCCGGCGATGGATTTAAATGGAGTCAGAGAGATCGTGTGATCGGGCATCAGGTAATCAATCCAATTGAGGCGGACGAAATAATTTATCCTTCGGACATCAAGTAATATCCCATAGTATGGCACATCAGAAACTTCCTCGGCTGATATTGACCGATATCGATGGAGTATGGACCGACGGTGGCATGTATTACGATCAGACTGGTAACGAACTTAAGCGATTCCACACCTACGATAGTGCTGGAGTACTACTCGCCCATCGGCTTGGAATCCCTGTCGGAATCATTACAGGAGAGAACACCAGAATCGTTGAACGGCGGGCGGAGAAGCTTCACATTGACTATCTCTATCAGGGCATATCCGACAAGCTGACAGTGGCGAAAGATCTATGCCAAAAGCTTGGAATATCTCTATCGGAGGTGGCATATATAGGCGACGACATCGGCGATGTGACCTTATTACGCGAAGTCGGTTGGGCTGCCACCCCCGCTTCCTCTCCTGAATATATCCGTGCCATAGCCGGTATCCGACTCTCCCGCAAAGGGGGCGATGGAGTGTTCAGGGAATTCGTCGAGACTATTGCAGGACCTGAACTTACCAGTTCCACTCTCCTGCCCCCGGCAGCCAATTATTGAAAAAAATCTATAGCTCTACACTGAAACTAAGCGCAGATAGTCTAATAAATGGAATCAAAATTTTCAGAGAATATAGCAATCGTAGGCAGACAGAATTTCCCTGCATCGTTCCTTCTCGATCGTCTCGACCTTGATCCGGAAATAAATCCGCAACGGCCGGATTCGGTTGTCATTGTCCCCGACAGGTACTCTTCTGATCACTCCTCGATTCTTCGTGAACTTGCCTCTGTCGATTTCTCGGACGTCAGATGCGTCACTCTCCTCTCCTCCACAGATATTTACAATCTCTCGTCCGCTGAAATGGCTGACGAATCCTCTCCCATCCTCCCGTCTTCACCATGGAAGGTTCTGGAAGACCAGGTTAGCGGAATAGTTTCCCCCCACACATCCATACGCCTCATAATCCTGCGCCTGCCTCTGATTGTTGGCACAGGAATGAAGGGCATTCTGGCAGAAATCGCAGCCGGGATAATGGGAGGGACCTATCGTCATATCCTTCCTGCTCACTCTGAAGCCCGTCATAGCGTCATTCATGCATCTGATATTTCCGGCATCCTCCCATATCTGATTGATTCCGAAGCACAGGGAATATTTAATCTGACTGACCGACAACACCCGACTACGGAGCAGATTGCCGAGGCAATTGCTTGGCGAATTGATCATAAACGCATTTATTCAGTTCCGGCTAAGTGGCAGAAGCCCCTTGCCCGTCTTGCCAAAATAATTGGCTGGGAAGCATATTCCCCCGCACGCCTCTCTTTCCTATCCACTACTTTTACATTTTCCGACGAACGTATCCGACACGAATTACCGGAATATTGTCCGACCTCAGTGACCGGATATCTCAAAAATCACGACTACGACAATGACCGCATTTGACCGCATAAGCTCCGCATTTTCGCTCTCCGGTTCCTCGATTATGAGCTTGGGTAAAATTCTTCTCCAGTCCGGCAGAAGCACCATAAAGAGCGAAAAACGCGATACTCCCATCATAATAATGGGTAACGGACCGTCCCTGCGTGACGCGATAGAGAATAATCTTGCCACTCTACAGAGTCTTCCCACTCTCGCCGTCAACTGGGCTGGAAATACCGACGAATTTCGCATTATTAAGCCACGTTACTATGTGCTTGCCGATCCTTTTTTCTTTGTAAACGTGGAAGAAGGGCTGGTGGCTCGACTCGTGAAAAATCTCAATTCAATTGATTTCCCCCTCACGCTCTTTGTCCCCGCTAACAAGGCTAAAATAGCCCGGAAAATATTCACAAACAGGTTTATTGATATCGACACATTCAACTGCGTGGGAGTGGAAGGATTTTCATGGCTTGAAAATCTCGCTTATAAGAATGGTTGGGGAATGCCACGGCCTCGCAATGTCATGATTCCGTCTATAATGATAGCGCTCGCGCTCGGCTACAAGGAAATATATCTTGTAGGAGCTGACCATTCATGGTCACAGACCTTGTCTGTTGATGATCAGAATCGGGTTGTATCAATTCAACCACACTTCTATAAGGATGAAGCAGCGGATCGAAATGTTATTGCTGTCCATCAGAAATATCGTCTGCACGAGATTATTTATAGCCTATATATTGCATTCCGATCTTATCATCAGATAGCTCGGTACGCATCAAAAATTCAAGCAGACATCTTTAATTCCACACCCGGAAGCTTCATTGATGCTTTTCCTCGTCGGTCACTACCCGCCTTCTGAGATTTCGTTATTTCCTGACCAGATCAAATCTACCACAAAATATCAAATTCTCAGCTAATATTTGAGGGAGCAAATCTATTGATTGTATAAAACAATACAATTGTAACACCGCTTGCAACAAAAAAGAGCAGTCTTAAGACTTGAGACTGCTCTTTTTTGTTATTTAATACCTGTATATAATACAAAAATCATAGAATTTTACGATAAAATTACATTTGTAACAAAAATAATTGGATTTTTATTTGCACATGAACTTTTATTGAACTACTTTTGTAATATAAATGAAACACATCATTACAAGAGGACATTCACAGATTGAGAATAACCACAGAATTTAGATGATTTGCAATTATTAATCGTGTAATAATTTGGATTTGAACATAAGGTTCACAAATGCATCTATCTCGACAAAATACCATGAGAATAATTTGAAAATCCATCAATTTACAGCCGATAATTATTAAACGTAATTGTAAACAACTCTAAAATTAACACAAAATCATAGTCCCCGAATATCGATTAAGTTTGAGAATTTACAAATTTACAATATTTACAAAAGAGAAAAACACACCGTTAATTATATTTCACAATATATATAATACCCAAATTCCCAGTATTTTACGATTATTATCTTACGTTTTGGTTTAATGTTTTTCTATTGTAAGACATTAAACCAACTTAAACATGTAAAAATGCCAATCATACATGATTATAATCAAATAATTATATAGAACAATATAAACTATTGGTTTAAATTCATCCATATATATTCATTTACTATATTACTTTTGTAAACAATCCCAATCTTATGCTATTTACAAATTAAACCGAATCGTTTACCAAAGTGAATTTACAATTTTTCATTCAAAATTTTGTGTTTACAAAATAATTGATTACATTTGCATATTGAAAATTACAAACACAAACACGAAAAATGGACATTGTTTCCCGTCTAAAACGCTTTCTTCAGGAATCTGGCATACCAAACTCTCAGTTTGCCGATGCTTGTCGCATTCCCCGCCCTACTTTGTCACAAATCCTTAACGGCAGGAATAAAAAGATCAGCGATGAACTCATTGCCAAGATTCATGAGGCATTTCCTAATCTTTCCATCATGTGGTTGATGTTTGGCGAAGGAGAGATGGGAATTGACGGAAATATTGAAATCTCAGCGGCTCAAAAAAGTGATATATTCAACTTTGATTCACAACAGTCTGCTGATGATCAGCAATTTGATTCAGCGAATAGCTTTCCTCAATCGCTCTTCGAAACTACTTCAAATAGATTTTCGCCGGAATTTTTGGAAAATCATTCATCCTCTGCATCGGCAATAGGCGTCGATTCTATTGATTTTTCGGTTCCGCCATCTAAGAACGAATCCTCCTCGCAAAAACCTCTGACGTCTGTCCCTCCTGTAGCCTCAACTGATGGTGCGACTGGTGCTGTCAGCATTGCCACCGACCTCTCGAAGAAAATTACAAATATTGTTGTATTTTATAGCGACAACAGTTTCCAGTCCTTCTCTCCCTCCGACCGTTAGTTATTTTTACTTTACTATCTACATTTTTTATATTCACAATAATGTTTTATGGTCGGTTCGGCAATAAATATCGCCGGATCGACTTTAACTTTTTTAATGCTTTTCTTGTCATTACGTAGTCAAATGGCTACTTTTGTAATGTAAAACAGTATGCAGAAAGAATCCTCTCCTTTTGTCGGCATACAGTATATTTTTCGCTAAATGATGAAAAAAGTAATTATGAACATGCGTGTGGTCGAGAATCGACACATTCACGCGCTCTATTCTCTACTACGGCTTACACCTGCCGACGGCTCAAAGCTGCCTGAAATGCTGCCGGGGCAATTTGTACAAGTAGAGATTCCTGACTCATCCTCGACGTTCCTGCGTCGACCTATTTCCATCAACTTTGTCGACACGACCGACAACACCCTTTGGCTCCTTATCCGTAATGCTGGGAAAGGTACGGCACGTCTGATTGAATCGCCGGAAGGATTGATCATTAACCTAATTCTTCCGCTTGGCAATAGTTTCTCAATGCCTGAGCAAGGTCAGACCGGACGTCTTCTTCTCATTGGAGGGGGTGTGGGGGTAGCTCCTATGCTTCAGTTGGGTAAAGTCCTTAAGCTGGCAGGATTCTCGCCCGAATTTCTTCTTGGCGCCAGAAGTAAGACGGATCTTCTTGAAGTAGATATGTTCGAGGAGACAGGAGTCGTTCATATCTCGACCGATGATGGATCTTTTGGAGAAAAAGGCTTGGTCACACAGCACTCAGCATTGGCGGATTCATCCGGGATAATATCTAAAATATATTGCTGTGGACCGGCTCCCATGATGAAGGCAGTGGCTTCAATAGCACGTAAGCGCTCCATTGATTGCGAAGTATCGCTTGAGAATATGATGGCGTGCGGACTTGGAGCATGCCTCTGTTGCGTCGAGAATACCGTAAAGGGCAATGTGTGTGTCTGCACGGAAGGTCCCGTATTTAATATCAATCAACTGACATGGCACGACTAAGCGTAAATATCGGAAATTTGAGCCTGAAAAATCCCGTGCTCACGGCATCAGGCACTTTCGGTTACGGTGAGGAATTTTCCGACTTCATCGATCTTAACCGGCTCGGCGGATTCATTGTTAAGGGGACAACCCTCAATCATCGTGAAGGCAATCCTTATCCTCGCATGGCTGAGACTCCATCCGGAATGCTTAATGCGGTAGGATTACAGAATAAAGGCGTTGATTACTTCATTGAGAATATCTACCCTCGTCTGGCGGCTGCCTACGACAGTGAGATTATTGTAAACGTCTCCGGTGCGTCTGTTGAGGACTATGTGGAAGTGGCACGCAGGCTTTCCGATCTTGACCGTATTAATGCCATTGAAGTAAATATATCATGTCCCAACGTGAAGCAGGGAGGGATGGCGTTTGGCACGACCACTGAAGGTGCATCCCAGGTCACACGCGCCGTCCGTGAAGCGTTTGGAAAGACACTTATCGTCAAGCTCTCCCCTAATGTCACCAGCATTGTCGATATAGCTAAAGCGGTGGAAGCGGAAGGTGCCGACTCCGTTTCGCTTATTAATACGATGCTCGGCATGGCAATTGATGTAGAGCGTCAACGCCCGATGCTTTCTACAATCACCGGCGGTCTCTCCGGACCTGCCGTTCGTCCGGTAGCCGTTCGTATGGTTTGGCAGGTAGCTCATGCTGTCAGCATCCCTGTAATCGGTCTGGGTGGCATTATGAACGGCAGAGATGCCCTTGAATTCATCCTGGCAGGAGCCACCGCCGTGCAGGTGGGCACCGCCAACTTCATTAATCCCTGCGCTACAGTAGAGATCGTGGAGTACATCGACGATTATTGTCAGCGCCATGGTGTCGACGACATTCACCAGCTTATCGGATTGATATAAAAGCACAATCTTCCGAATTGCATCCTTCGGGAGCATAGAGTGATGACGCCCGCAGATATGCATCAAGTAGTGATGCCGTCTGCGGGCTCGTCAATTTCGAACCTCTATTGGCAATCATGAGTAAATCGTCAATAAGGAAATCTGTCAGTTCTCCTCTCTTTAAGAGGATTCCGATACCATCCATCCATGCTGTAGAGTGCTTTTCTCCACAAAAATCCTCTATACTTATTTCCCCCGTCTCATTCAATCCTACGATACTGAGGCCCCTCACACCATTCATGGAGAGAACTCGATGCATTAAGTAATATTCACCTGCTACAAGAGTCAACTGACGCACTATCAGTTGACTCCCATCATTCCCTATCATTATTTCGTTATCGTTGAATCCGAAGCCCCCTCTTCTGCGGTTTCTTGCTTCGATTTAATCGGAGTCAGCTTCTTTTGTGATGATCTTCTACCATAATTGTAGCGATTGACTCTCGTTCTCACCAAAGCTACACTGTCAAGAAATACCCGTTCCTTTTCTGTCGGTTCAAAAGTGAGCATCCCAAATACAGAGGTTGCCGTTTTAGTCGAATCGAGCACAAGTTCAAGTCTGTTCCAGCCGTCCTCACTTATGTTTCTGTCAATCCATTCAATACTTCCGTCATCATATTTTACCGCCATTTGCGAGCTTATCAACGAACGGTTATTGCTGACCTTCATCGCCCATGAATACACATCGCCATGCTCCCAGTTCTCGTCTGGCGTCAGGGCAAAAGTAATCAGACGTGATGGTGACATTCTTGTAATTTCGTACGTTTTCGACCATTGCCATGCATCAGCCGAATCTCCCGACACCGCCATCTGACTGTCGGCGTTGGCGAGCGCCGACGTACGGTCCATCTCTTCCTCAAGGATTTCGATGACACGGGTGTACACTTCCATATACTCTTTAATGTGATGCCCGTACCACACAAAAGAAGTGTCTACCTGTTCAGCCGTGACTCCATGCTTTGCATAGATCGACTGCTTCAGCACACTCTTCATCGAGTCAGTTCTGAAGCCCGAACGATGGGTTTCCACCACCCCCTCGCCCTTATGAATGTCAGCAAGAAGTTGAGCCATTTCTTCCTGTGGAATCACATCATTTGGAGTCTTTCGGCACGACGAGACACCTGGGAGCAGTGCCAGGACCAGCACAGCTCCCACTGCCATATTTCTTAATGATAGAGATTCCTTGTCCATCTTTATTTTTCGATTTCAGCAGCTTCTGTTGACTTAATCGGGGGAAACTTTGAAAAGAATATGATTAATGTCAGTATGCCCACTGTTATGGCAGCGTCTGCGATATTAAAGACAGGCTGGAAAAAGAGGAAATGTTCACCACCGACTATCGGCATCCAGTCAGGCCAGTTGAAGCTGAATAGCGGGAAATAAAGCATATCCACAACAAGTCCATGCAGCAACGTGCCGTACCCTCCGGCGGCAGGCAGAAATTCGGCTACTTGAGGAGGGAGAGGATTATTGAACAGCACCCCGTACAACACACAATCAATAATATTTCCTGCCGCTCCTGCAAGTATCAGCGCCAGGCAGACTATGAACCCACGTTTCACGTCTTCCCTGTCCTTAATCTTTACGATGTACCAGCCTAATGCCGCTACAGCTATTATCCGGAACAGAGTCAGAAGAAGCTTGCTTCCGATCTCCATCCCGAATGCCATTCCGTTGTTCTCGATAAAATAGAGATGAAACCATGATGCGATGCGCAGATCCTCTCCAAGAAAGAAGTGAGTCTTCACCCATATCTTCATGGCCTGATCGGCTACTATCACAAAAAGGATTATGATAGCTGCGAGTCTTCCCTTAGTTATCTTCATCAGCGACCGAGTTTTTGTTCAATGCCGAGCGTGGCATGAGGCACTGCACGCAGTCGCTCCTTAGGAATTAGTTTACCTGTTATGCGGTCAACTCCGTAGGTCTTGTTCTCGATTCTTACGAGGGCTGCCCGCAGGCTGTTGATAAACTTTGCCTGACGTTGAGCCAGACGTCCGGCCTCTTCCTTGCCAAGAGTGCTCGCACCCTCTTCAAGCGCTTTGAACGTCGGAGAAGTGTCTGCGATGTCATTGCCCGAAGTATTCATTATGTTACTCCTAAGCATTTCATAGTCCTCCTGAGCCTTGGCAAGTTTTTCAAGAATCAATTCCTTGAATTCCTGAAGTTCCTCGTCGCTGTATCTTGCTCTTTCTGTCATTTCCTGAATGTTATTTTACAGGTTCGATTTTTACGTTGACAATATTGCCGTCGATCTCAAGCTTCTCGTCTTCTGCCGGATTGATAACATCCCCGCACTTCACTTCCGTGGCAAGTACCTGACGTGCGATATAATCGGCGTAATTTCTGATAGCTTCTTTAGTCAGATCGGATTCTTCAACAGTCAGCGTTATGCGGTCCGTGATGTCATAGTCACGTCCTTTGCGGATGTTCTGGACACGGTTCACGATCTCTCGGGCAAGTCCTTCCTGCTTAAGTCCTTCTGTAAGCGTTACATCAAGAGCGACGGTAAGATTTCCATCTACGGCGACAAGCCAGCCGGGAATATCCTCGGAAATTATCTCTACATCCTCCGCACTGATCTCGGCAGGTTCGCCATTGACTGTAAGGATGATCTTGCGGTCACGTTCAAGTTTTGCGATTTCAGCCTGTTCCATCTCACTTATAGCTTTTGCCACAAGTTTCATGTTCTTTCCGTGCTTCGGACCAAGCTTCTTGAAATCGGGCTTAACGCGTTTCACAAGCACACCTTCTTCATTAGCCACCGCCTTGATTTCCTTGACATTCACTTCTCCAGCCACAAGATCTTTTATCGCATCAAGATCCGAAGCCTGCTCGTCGTCAAGCACAGGAACCATAAGCGTCTGTAGCGGTTGACGTACTTTGAGATTGACCTTTCTGCGGAGTGCGAGTACCATTGACGTAAGAGTCTGAGCCATTCGCATTCTCTCTTCAAGCTTAGTGTCAATCACGCTTTCATCCACTGTGGGGAAAAGCGACAGATGCACCGATTCACTCTCACCGGTCAGATCAGCATACATCTTGTCGGCTACAAACGGTGAAATCGGAGCAATAAGTTTAACGACAGTCACAAGGCACTCGTAGAGTGTCTGATAGGCCGCAAGCTTGTCCTCATTCATCTCCCCGCCCCAGAAGCGTTTGCGGTTAAGGCGGACATACCAGTTCGAAAGATTGTCATTCACGAAATCGTTGATGGCTCTGGCGGCCTTTGTAGGCTCGTAATCCTCCAGTGCCTCGTCCACATCTTTTACAAGTGAATTGAGCACCGACAGAATCCACCGGTCTATTTCCGGTCGATGTTCCACAGGTATCCTGGGGGCGTTACGGTCAAACTCATCTACGTTTGCATAGAGGGCAAAGAATGAGTAAGTATTGTAGAGCGTCGCAAACAATTTCCGTGCTGATTCCTGCACACCTGCAGGATCAAATTTCAGATTATCCCACGGAGATGAATTAGCGATCATATACCAGCGCAGAGGATCCGAACCGAATTTTTCAATTGTTTCGAACGGATTGACAGCATTCCCGAGACGCTTTGACATCTTGTTTCCATCCTTATCCAGCACAAGACCATTTGAAATCACCGCCTTGTAGGCATTCTTATCGAATACCATGCCAGCTATGGCATGAAGTGTGAAAAACCATCCACGTGTCTGATCCACACCCTCGGCGATAAAGTCTGCAGGATAGAGTTCGCCTGAATCCAGACCTTCCTTGTTTTCAAACGGATAATGGATCTGTGCATACGGCATCGAACCGGAGTCAAACCATACGTCGATAAGATCAAGCTCACGATGCATTTCCTTTCCGCTATCCGACACAAGAACAATATCATCCACGTATGGACGATGCAGATCAATCTTTTCATAATTTTCCTTACTGTAATCGCCAGGCACAAACCCACGGTCCTTGTAAGGGTTGGATTTCATCATTCCGGCCTCAACAGCCCTCTCTATTTCATTGTAGAGCGTTTCCACACTGTCGATGCACTTTTCCTCCTGACCGTCTTCTGTCCGCCAGATCGGGAGCGGAGTTCCCCAGTAACGGCTGCGGGAGAGATTCCAGTCCTGTAGATTCTCAAGCCATTTTCCGAAGCGACCCGAACCCGTCGACTGCGGCTTCCATTTGATCTGCTCGTTCAGCTCCATCAGGCGCTCCCTTACTGCGGTCGTCTTTATGAACCAGCTGTCAAGCGGGTAATAAAGCACGGGCTTGTCAGTGCGCCAGCAATGGGGATAGCTGTGGACATGTTTTTCGATCTTGAACACCTTGTCATTCTGCTTCAAATACATGCAGATTTTTACGTCAAGTGTTTCATCGTCAGGTCCTTTGGATGAGTCATACGCATTTTTTACGTATTTTCCCTCCCACACCTTATAAGCCTCTACATCTACCATCTTCTCCACAAATTGCGGATCAAGATCTTCGATGAGGTAGAATCGACCTGTCATATCCACCATCGGGCGGATATTTCCGTCACGGTCTATCAGATGCAACGGCGGGACGCCATTTGCTTTCGACACCTTGTTATCGTCGGCACCGAACGTACCGGCAATGTGTACGATACCCGTACCATCCTCCGTGGTCACGAAATCACCTGAAATTACTCTGAACGCACCTTCTCCGGGATTCACCCACGGCAACAATTGCTCATATTTCATCCCGACCAGATCTGTGCCCTGCATCGAGTCGACCACTTCGTAAGGAATAAGCTTGTCTCCCTTGCTGTAGTCGTTAAGCTTAAGATCAGCAGCTTTGGGGTTAAACAGATGGTTCATCAATGCGTCAGCCACCACAACGGTGATTTTGTTGCCTGAATAAGGATTATAAGTCCTTACCACATTATACTTGATCGTCGGACCAACGCAGAGTGCAGTATTCGATGGTAAAGTCCAGGGAGTTGTGGTCCATGCAAGGAAGCACGGCTTACCCCATCCCTTCATGGATTCTTTGGGATCTTTTATTGTAAACTCGGCAATACATGTCGTGTCTTTAACATCACGGTAGCATCCTGGTTGATTAAGCTCATGGGTGCTCAGTCCCGTTCCGGCAGCAGGAGAATATGGCTGAATAGTGTAGCCTTTATATAGGTAGCCTTTCTTATACAACTGGCTGAGTAGCCACCACACCGATTCGATGTAGCGGTTATCATAGGTGATATAAGGATCGTTCATATCCACCCAATAACCCATTGAGTTTGTTAGGGTCTCCCATTCACGGGTATACTTCATTACTTCGCGACGGCAGGCGGCATTGTAGTCGTCTACCGATATCTTCTTTCCGATATCTTCTTTTGTGATTCCGAGAGCTTTTTCCACACCCAGTTCCACTGGTAGCCCATGGGTATCCCATCCTGCTTTGCGCTTAACGTGGAATCCTTTCATCGTCTTGTAGCGGCAGAACAGATCCTTTATAGTTCTTGCCATCACATGATGAATTCCGGGCATACCGTTGGCTGATGGTGGTCCCTCATAAAATACGAAAGACGGACAACCCTGACGCACTTTCATGCTCTGTTCAAAAAGTTTCTCCTTGTTCCAGCGTTCCAGCACCTCTTTATTGATGTCGGAAAGATTGAAGGAGTTATATTCCGGAAAGTTCTTTTTCATTGTATTGTGATATATGAATTTCTGATCTGATTTCGTGATTTGTGAAGCGGATGATTCTGTGCGACCCTTAAGCCTTGCTGCCCTTCAGTCCGCCTTTTGTTCCTCCACCGAGTGAGAAAATGTTCTGATCGTAGCTAACGGTCTTCATCGCACTTTCACGCTTACGCTTTAGCGCGAGAGCCACGAGCTGATCCATAAGTTTCCCGAACGGCAGGCCCGTGGCTTCCCACAGGTAAAATGAGAGAGATCCGGGAATCGTGTTGATTTCGTTGACATAAATATCTCGTGTATCCGCATCGACAATTACGTCTACGCGGCTTACGCCATGACATGAAAGCACTCTGAAAGTCTCGCACGCCAGATGCTGAATTTTCTCGGTTTCTTCTTTCGGTAATTCTGCAGGAATTCTCTTTTGTGAGGCCTGCATACCTTTGGCACCTTTTGTACCACCCATGTATTTGTCCTGATATGACAGGATTTCGCCACTCTTTATCGGCTCTTCAAGGACAGAAGGCTTGCAGTCATCACAGTCGCCAAGCACGGAGCAATTGATCTCCTGAAGATTTTCCACCATGTCTTCTACGATAATACGGGTGGAATATCTTTCGGCATCCTCCACGCACTCAATGAGGCTGTTACGGTCTGTCGCACGACCGATTCCAACGCTCGAGCCAAGATTCGCAGGCTTGACTATAACCGGGTAACCGAGTTTCTCCTCTATTTTTGCGATCAGCGAATCTCTCTTGTCAAACCATTGTTTATCCGTGAACCACACGTACTTCACCACAGGAATATCATTTGCTTCGAGGATTTGTTTCATCGTAATTTTGTCCATGCCGTTTGCCGATGAAAGAGTATTACAGCCTGCAAAGGGGATTCCTATGCTTTCCAGCACACCTTCGAACACTCCATCCTCACCATTGCTACCGTGAAGCACCGGAATGACTACATCCAGACGAGGCAATTGCAATTTCTTGGCGAACAGACCTTTTGGAGGATTAGCGGCATAAAGCTGATAATCGCCATATACGGGACGCATATAGACCTCCGTGCATTGTGACAACAGTTTCTTTATGTCACGGTAATTTGCCACATCAAAGAGAGCTTCGCCTGTCCACCAGCGCCCCTCTTTACTGATATATATTGGGGTAACGTCAAATCGGTCACGATTAATGGCATGCATAGCCTGTGAAGCTGAGATCACTGAGATTTCATGCTCGGTCGATCGACCTCCGAAAAATACTCCTATATTGGTCTTCATCTTGGTTAAATGTGATATTGAATTGTTATTTCTGGTTTGCTCTACTTAAAGGTGTCCGGGAGATCATTCTCATATAGCACGGCATCGCCGGCTTTCACTATCGACGCCAGTTGCTGCTGTGCCTCTGCAAACGTTGCGACCGTAATTACGGATGCTTCCGGCATTCCGTCGCCGATTCCCGCCAAAATAGCATTCCGGTTATATTCACCGACAATGATTGCGACATCTGCTGACGCCGGAATTTTTGCTCCAAACTGGCGGTTAAGCTCCTCCTGACGGTCTCCGAGTTCAATCATTCCAGGGGTTATGATGATCCTCTGACCCGACACGTCAACTGTCCGCAACACATCCAGAGCCATCGCCGATCCTGTTGGATTGGAGTTGAATGCATCATCTATTATTGTAATCCCGGCGGCTGTACGCTTCATGTTGAGGCGGTGCTCCACCTGCTCTATTCTTGCCACAGCTCTTTCTATTTTCTCGTCTGGCACGCCAAAATAACGTGCCATCACCACTGCACCAACTACATTCGAGATATTGCAGTCTCCGACAAGACGGGTTGTGAGATCGAGCCGATAATCATCCGGACCGACGATAGTGAAGCTCGTACCATGCCGTCCTACTTTTATATTAGTCGCATGATATTCAGCCTCGACATCCGCACTGAGAGAGTAGTGACTGCTTCTGACGTTTTCCACTATTCTTGATGCAGCCATCGGAAAATCACTGTTAATGACAGCAAAACCGTCAGCTGGCAGAGAGTCTATCAGTTCGAATTTCGTGCGCTGCACATTTTCTACCGACTTGAATGTCTCAAGATGCTGCTCACCCACCGCCGTGACTATTCCGGCATGAGGATGCACCAGATCACAGATCTCCTTGATGTCACCCGGCTGTTTTGCGCCCATCTCTACGATAAACACTTCGTTATAGGGCTTGAGATACTCGCGTATTGTCCTGACCACACCGAGTGTCGTATTATAGCTGCCCGGAGTCATCACCACGTCGTAGTGCTCCGAAAGGATTCTGTAAAGGTAATGCTTGGTCGAAGTCTTACCATAGCTGCCGGTTACGCCAATAACCTTAAGATCAGGCATTGCCGCAAGTATGCGTGCAGCATCATCGTAGTATCGTTTATTGATTCTTTTCTCAACCGGCACAAGGATCATATTGGCTGCCACAATAAGACATGGCGACACGAATATCATCGCTATAAGTGCGGCATCAGCCACATAGGTCGAATAAAACCATCTCAGAAGAGCTGCGATCACCGCTGCCAACACAATTGCCGTACCGTAGATTCGTTTTGCTCTCGGAGTTAAAGTAAGCGGTTTTTTATACTTGGCTCTGGCAAGTGATACATAATTGGCTGCGACAATAAGCGTTGCTATAGCGCCCGTAACAACAAAGGGAAGATGATTCACAAGGATGATAAACAAAGCCACAAGGATGACGAGCCTACCCATCCGTGATGTTTCCTTGCTGTCATTAAGCCACTTCACATACCGTTCATTCCTGTAGGAATTCTGCTGAAGCATCATCAGGTCCCGCTTGAGTGTGACAGCGAGATCTACTGCAGCCGCTACGAGTAACGCTATTTCAATTATCTGGTAAACGACGTTATATGTCATCTTTCTTCCACTTTTAGTTTAACTGTTCAAAAAATTACGCAGCACAGCCGCAAACTGCATCGGATTGTCAAGAAACGAATAGTGACCGCAATTCTTGAATTCCACCAGACCGGCATCCGGAATCAATTCTTCCATCACCTTGGCATCGGCAAGCGGAGTCGCCGTATCATTACTGCCCCACACCAGAAGCGTGGGAGCTGAAATTTTGGGCATAAGATGTTTGAGATCTTCATTGACAACCTTGCTGAGGATTGCGCGCATTTTGGGTGAAGCATTCAGATAATCGGCTGAAGCACGGCGGGCTCGTGATTTTTCAATACGGGCAGCCGCCTTTTTCTCTCCAAGCATCAGTCGCCACATGATTTTCCCTGCTTTAAAGGAGTATACCTTTAGGTAGTAAGTCAAGCTTCTGCGTGGTTTCACTCCTGCAGCATCCACAAGAATGACCTTGCCGACCTCATTTCTCGACGCAAGCACTATAGCTACTCGTCCGCCAAACGAGTGTCCGACAAGCACAGGCTTTTCAAGTTGTTCTGCCTTTATTAGCTGCTCAATTACTCTCGTGTACTCTTCAACTCCCCAAACCGATGGCGGCTCAGGAGAATCGCCAAATCCGGGGAAGTCAACGGTATAGACCCTGCAACTTTCAGCTGCCACACGTGATATGCTGGCTACAGTTGATTTGTTGCAACCCCAGCCATGCATGACGATTACCGGCTGACTGCCATCGCCGTCAACCTCATAGGTCATCTGTCCGCCTTCGTATTCAAGGGTCTTTACCATAACATCCGATATTTTTATCTATGTCCGATGGATTCCGGGTCTATTATAATTAAAGTGCAAAATTAGTAATTATAGTTGAATTATGAAAGACAATTTTCGACCTTTTCCACACACCTGCTTCTTCCAATTTTTCCCACACATTATTTTGCCCAATTCACACCCTCAACTCTTGACAATTTTGCAGAATATCACTAAATTTGCATTTTATTTATCAGATTACGACCTATCAGATTATCCAATTTGTAGATTTATATTATGCCATCAGTCTCACAGCGCGGCGAAATCATGCCGGCATCCCCGATACGCAAACTCGTACCTCTTTCCAACGAGGCAAAAGCCCGTGGTATCAAGGTCTTTCATCTCAATATTGGTCAGCCGGACCTCCCCACGCCACGTATCGGACTTGAAGCCCTAAAGCATATCGACCGCGATGTTCTCGAATACAGCCCTTCTGAAGGACTTCTGTCTTTGCGCCAGAAGCTTGCTAAATACTATAAAAGCTTCAACATCAATGTTAATGTTGACGATATAATTGTCACGACGGGTGGTTCCGAAGCTGTTTTATTTGCTTTCATGGCATGCCTCGATCCTGGCGACGAAATCATTGTACCCGAGCCGGCCTACGCCAACTATATGGCTTTTGCCATATCTGCCGGAGCTAAGATCATCACCGTCCCATCATCAATCGACGAAGGTTTCGCCCTTCCTCCGGTTGAGAAAATGGAAAGCTTGATCACCCCGCGCACTAAAGGCATTCTCATCTGCAACCCCAACAATCCCACCGGTTACCTATACACCCGCAAGGAAATGGATCAGATTCGTGATCTCGTCAAGAAGCACGATCTTTTCCTTTTTTCCGATGAAGTTTATCGGGAATTTTGCTACACCGGAGCGCCCTACATATCCGCCTTCCATCTCGAAGGCATCGAGAATCAAGTCGTACTTATTGATTCTGTTTCAAAACGTTATAGTGAATGTGGCATCCGCATTGGCGCTCTCATCACCAAGCACGAGAAGCTCAAGAAGAACGTTATGAAGTTCTGTCAGGCGCGCCTGAGTCCTCCCCTTCTTGGTCAGCTTGTAGCTGAGGCGTCCATCGACGCCCCCGCCGAATATATGCTGATGACCTACAACGAATATGTTGAGCGGCGAAAGTTCCTCGTCGACGGTCTCAATCGTATTCCGGGATGCTATTCCCCCATACCGATGGGTGCGTTCTACACCGTCGTCAGCCTGCCGGTTGACGATGCCGACAGATTCTGTCAATGGTGTCTCCGTGATTTTTCCTACGAAGGTGCCACCGTATTTATGGCGCCCGCTTCTGGCTTTTACACTACACCTGGCATGGGTCGTAATGAAGTCCGGGTAGCTTACGTCCTCAACAAGGAGGACCTTGCCCGCGCACTTGTCGTACTACGTGAGGCTCTCAGGGCTTATCCCGGACGTACTATTGATTTCTGATTATTCTCGCTCTTTGTGACTCCTGTTGATGAGAATTGACCGTTTCCTTGCTCTTCGGTTCAGCCGACGCAACCTGTCGCCGCGAAGCCGAGTCGGAATGCGTATTGCAGTTGCCGGTGTCGCATTAGCCGTTGCCATTATGTTGCTCGCCGTGTCGGTCGTTCTTGGATTCAAACTTGGTATCACCAGGAAGATTACGGGCTTTGACGCCCAGATCGTCATCACGGATACATCCCTATCTTCCCCGCTCTCCACTATGGAGAAAACCGATCAGTTTGTCCGGTTATCCCCGGCTGTCACATCAATTATTGCAGCTTCGGTACCATCACAAGCTTCCGTATGTGGCACGTATGCCCGCGCTGCCATTCTTAAGACACCTGAAGCTTTTGAAGGTCTGGTGCTCAAGGCATTTGATGATGGTTATGACTATGAATTCGAGAGATCACTCATTGTTGAAGGAGCTGATATGTTCCCCGACTCAGTCAGGTATCCAATTGTCCTCTCCACACTCACCTCGCGTACTCTTTCTCTCGGCATTGGTGATAAGGTCGATGCTTTCTTTCAGGTAGGCAGCGGACTTAAGATGCGACGTTTCAGCGTGACTGCGCTTTACGATTCCAACTTCTCCGATTTTGACAAGGCAATCGCATTTACGGACAAAGAAGTGCTCACCTCCCTTCTATCTATCCCCGATTCATGCTATTCAGCCATCGAAATCCGTGGAATATCCGCAGAAAATCCCGATCCTGTATTATCATCTTCCTCGTTGATAGAAGAGGCGCTCGCCGATGCAGCTCAAGGTGGTCTGATTGATCGCCCTCTGTCAGTCGACAATGTCTATCACAAATCGGTTGCCTATTTCGCGTGGCTTGACCTGCTTGACACCAATGTTTGGCTCATAATTATTCTAATGGCTGTCGTATCAGGATTCACTCTCGTTTCATCCACGTTTATCATTGTTCTTGAGCGCGTCCCCACTATTGGCATTTTGAAATCTTTAGGTACCACCAACTCCTTGATTTCCCGCACCTTCCTTCTCGTAGGACTAAGTATTGTGATTCGTGGGCTTGTAATTGGCGACATAGTGGCACTTTTGTTCATCGTCATTCAGTCGATGTTCCATCTCCTGCCACTCGATCCGGTATCCTATTTCCTTAGTTATGTTCCGGTAAGACTCGACTTTATCTCTTTCCTTGTCATCAACATTTCGACAATCCTGTTCACTCTTCTTCTCCTCCTCATTCCCTCCCGTATCGTAAGCCGTATTCCACCCTCTTCCGTTATTGATTATGAATAAGAAATCAATTCTCATCATTCTTTTGTCTCTTGTTGTATTGGCAGGAGTCGCAGCTTTTTGGTTGTATTCCTATGTCTCCATCCCCTGCCGGGCTTCTGAATCCGTCATGCTTTACATCTCTCCTGCTTCTTCGGACTCCGATAGTTTCTCCAAGTCGGCATCGGATTCTCTTCGTCTTACCCTCGGCGAGAAATTTGGATCACGAGTGATTTCCGTTCTCGATCTCACGTCCCGTTCCCCTCGTCCCGGGGCTTATCTTATCAAGCCGGGAGAAAAAGCGTGGCAGGTTGCACGGAAACTATCGAGAGGTAATCAGACTCCGGTCAAGCTGACGTTCAATAATATCCGTACGCTTCCTCATTTCGTCGAACGAGTTTCCTCCGTTATGGCGTTTTCTGCCGAAGATTTGGAGCATGCGCTTGACTCGATTCTGCCTGAAGCCGGATTTTCGCGTCCTGCCTATCTCTCCGCGGTTCTCCCCGATTCTTATGAATTTTATTGGACGGCATCAGCTACTTCTGTTGTCAATCGACTGCTTTCTCACCGTAATAATTTCTGGAACGACTCACGTCGCGCTAAAGCGAAAAATCTCGGATTAAATCCCGTAAAAGTAGCCATCATAGCGTCAATTGCGGAGGAAGAGAGTGCAAAGCGTGACGAACGAGGCACTATTGGACGTCTCTACATCAATCGTCTTGACCGGGGGATGAAACTGCAGGCTGATCCTACTGTCAAGTATGCAACCGGCAATTTTGCACTTCGACGTATCACTAACGCGCATCTCTCCACCCCTTCCCCCTACAACACCTATCTTCATGAAGGATTGCCTCCGGGACCTATCCGTATGCCTGAAGCTGCTACGATTGATGCCATCCTTGACTCCCGCCCCAACAACTATCTTTATATGTGTGCTAAAGAGGACTTCTCCGGGTATCATAATTTTGCGTCTGACTTTGCTACCCATCAGGCAAACGCCCGACGCTACCACGCGGCACTTAACGCAAGAGGTATTCGGTGACGTGTCCGCCAAATTTTTGAGCCATCCGTTATGCTCGGTTTAGAATACGGATGGCTCAAAAATTGGGGGCATTGACAGAAACCTACACACCCTATTCAATGGGAGTTGTCTCTATTTCTTCAAGAATCTCTCCACTCTTTGCCCCGGATTGATGGGAAATGTATGCGTCATAGTACGATAGCAGAAGCGTCGTCAGCGGTAGTGCGATGATCATTCCTATCAATCCCAGCAGACTTCCCCAGATTGATAGTGAAAGTAGAATTATGGCTGGATTAAGTCCCATGGCTTTACCCATGATTTTGGGCGTAAGAATAAGATCCGACACCACCTCTACTATTGCATATACCATTATCGTCTCCCACATTATCGTCCAGAATTCCACGCCTTGCTCGGTCGAGTACACCAGACATAGCAGCGTGACGGGAATGAGTGAGATATACTGCATATATGGAACCATGAAAAGAATTCCGATCATTATTCCCATCACCACAGCCAATGGCAGACCGATTATCAGAAATCCTATGCTGAACATCACCGCCACGATTAGAGCTATTAAAGCCTGACCTCGGAAATATAGGTTCATGCTCTTTTTAATGTCATTTCCGATCTTGTAAACTGGTTTTCTGAATTTTGGGGGAACCATATTCCGGAATCCCTGCATCAGTTTATCATAGTCGATGAGAATGAACACCACATAGAGTATCACGATTAGCCAGCTGACGATGGACCATATCACACCCAAGCCACCTGAGATTATCGTCTCTGCATTCGATGCGATATGCATGAAGTCCTGCTTGATCAGTGTTTCCGAAAGTTTGTCGAAATTTATGTAGTTCTTGAGAAACACATGCACGCTGTCAGGCAGAAACGGCACGTCGGCACCATCTTTTGCATAGTTGCTGATCATTCTCGCCATCTGATGCGTCTCATCGATGATTGACGGAATGAAAAAATATCCCATGATTCCGAAAAGTGTTGTCAGTTCGAACAGTGTTATGAATATAGGTATGATTTTCCCTTTGAAATGCAGTAATCTACGGTTATAACGCACAAGCGGCTCGATTATGTAGGCGATCAGACATGCCACACAAAATGGCAGCAGCACATCCTTCAGTCTGTTTATTAGCCATAAAGCACCGGCGATACAGGCTATCGTTATCAGAAGCCTCACTACTCTGTCAAGAGTATATGGTTTTCTCTCGTGCATAAATGATGGTATTTTATAGGGTGATGAATTTTTAGATGCTTCGTTTTGACGCTTTTTGATGAAAAATGAGTAAATTTGTCGGAATTACTGCTTATCGCATTTTTTCGCAATTTCTTAAACTCTTTTTTATATTATTAACCACATTATGACTCAACAAGTTCAAAAAGGCTTCAACATTGTCTATCTCAACGACAAGAAATGGGTGAGATGGACCGCGTTGGCTCTTTTGGCGTCAGCCATGTTTTTCGGCTACGTCTTTGTCGACATCCTATCCCCACTCCAGTCACTCCTGGAAGAGACGCGCGGATGGGATCCTCAGACTTATGGCAACTTCTTTGGTGCCGAAACGTTCCTCAATGTATTTATCTGTTTCCTTATCATCGCAGGTATCATCCTTGATAAGATGGGGGTTCGCTTCACGGCTATCCTGTCTGGAATTGTGATGGTTGCTGGCGCATCGATCAATTACTGGGCTCTCACCGATGCTTTCACCGGTAGTGCTCTCGCTCGGTTTATGGACGATTTCCTTAATCTTCCCAATGCGTGGTGGAACTTCACTCCATTCTTCAAAGGAATGCCAGCCTCTGCAAAGCTGTCGGCTATCGGATTCATGATATTTGGATGTGGCATTGAGATGGCTGGCATCACTGTTTCCCGTGGTATCGTCAAGTGGTTCGCTGGCAAGGAGATGGCTCTTGCAATGGGCATTGAGATGGCAATTGCTCGACTCGGTGTGGCAGTTGTTTTCCTCGGCTCCCCTGCCATTGCCAAGCTCCACGATGTTATCAGTGTTTCCCGTCCCGTGGGCTTCACGGTTCTTTTGCTCATCATTGGTCTCATCTGCTTCATCGTCTACGCCTTTATGGATAAGGCTCTCGAGAAACAGATTGGCAACACCGAGGAAAAGGACGATCCCTTTAAAGTCAGCGACCTCCGCTACATTTTCTCATCCAAGGTTTTCTGGATCGTATCGCTCCTTTGCGTCCTCTATTATTCTGCTATTTTCCCATTCCAGAATTATGCCGGCAACATGCTCCAGTGTAATCTGGGACTGACGGAGGAAGAGGCAGGACGAATCTTCTTTGTTTTCCCTCTCGGTGCGGCGGCCATTACTCCCATTCTCGGCAACTTCCTTGATAAGCGTGGCAAAGGCGCTACGATGCTCATCTACGGTGCTATCCTTATGATTGTCTGTCATCTCACCTTCGCATTCATCGTTCCCGCCACCCGTTCCGCTGTCATAGCTTATGCAGCTATCATTCTGCTTGGCATATCATTCTCTCTCGTGCCTGCGTCCCTCTGGCCCTCTGTTCCCAAACTTGTGGATGCTAAGCTCCTCGGTTCTGCCTATGCTGTTATCTTCTGGATCCAGAATCTCGGTCTTTATGCTTTCCGTAAAGGCATCGGCTCTCTCTTGCAGGTCGTCAACCCCGGCATTGAAAATCCTCTTGATTACAATTACACTATTCCGATGGTCGTGTTTGCATCATGCGGAATTTTCGCCCTTTTCTTCGGTATTTGGTTGAAAGCTCTTGATGCCAAAAAGCATTACGGACTCGAACTTCCCAATATCAAGAAAAACACTCAGGCGGAAGAAGCTGAAGTTGCCGACGCTGAACTTTGATTTCGATCATCCCACTTTACTTCAAAATATCTCATTATGATTAAAAGAATTCTTTCAATAGCCGGTCGTCCCGGTCTTTTCAAGCTCGTTAGTCAGGGTAAGAACATGCTCATTGTTGAAGCACTTGCCACCGGAAAACGTACTCCGGCTTATACACACGACAAGGTTATTTCTCTTGCCGATGTAGCTATGTACACCACCGATGAAGAAGTTCCTCTCACCGACGTATTCGAGTCCATCAAAAAGCTCAA
The DNA here is from genome assembly GCA_947176235.1 of uncultured Bacteroidales bacterium. Taxonomy (GTDB): domain Bacteria; phylum Bacteroidota; class Bacteroidia; order Bacteroidales; family Muribaculaceae; genus CAMWPM01. The sequence goes on from CAMWPM010000001.1 coordinate 63,846, forward strand.
CGACGGCAAACCCGTTGATGTTAAAGCTTTAGGTGGCGACGCCGAGATTCGTGCCTACTTCAAGGAAGTGCTTCCCAACTTCGACGACGATCGCGTCTACACCAACGACATCAAGAAAGTTTTCAACTGGTACAACGCCCTGATCGCCGCAGGTATCGACACGTTTAAGGATGCCGAACCCGACACCGCAACTGAATCTTCTGAATCTCCCGCTGAAGCATAATACTTATCACCCTTGATACAAAAAGGCGATGCGTCCATCCTACGCATCGCCTTTTATTTGTCACAACTTTCCCTCAAAGATTGGATTATCGCAAAAATTTCGTATATTTACGCCAAAATATCAGTTTAGTAATATATTAAACCATCCTTTTATTTTTTGAAATGTGCACATCCAAAGAATGTATTAGTATTCTTAAAAAAAATTTACCCCAAATTCAATCTGAGTATGGAGTTACAGGAATGTGCCTTTTTGGCTCTGTTGCTCGTGGAGACAATCGCCTTGATAGCGATGTCGATATATTGGTCGATATGCCTCCTAAGCTATTGCTTATGAGTTCACTTAAAGATTATTTGGAGCAGATTCTCCATTCCTCCGTTGATCTGATTCGTCGCCACGCTCATCTTTCCCCCAAATTTATTTCACATATCTCTGAAGATGCAATTACAATTCTCTGACTCTGATAAGAAGAAAGCTCTTCAGACACTTGAATCTATTGAAGAGACAATTTTACATCTGATTGATTGGAATAAAAACATTTGTTCTTCTGATGACTTTTATATCTCTCAGAATGGTATTCAGTTACTTGCTGCCGATTGTACTTTGATCACTGCTATAGGTGAAGGGATCAATCGGATTAATCGAGTTATTCCTGATTTTCTAATGTTGAATTTTCCGGATATTCCTTGGAAAGCTATAATAGGGATGAGAAATCATATTGCTCACGGATATTTCGAAATTGACGCTGATATAGTTTTTGAAGCAGTCAAAAAAGATATACCACCTCTTCTTGAAGCACTTCATTCTGCAATCAATAAGCTAAATCACTCATAATTGATAAAGGCGATGCGTCCATCCTACGCATCGCCTTTTCTCATATAGTAGCGAATCTTTATTTCGCCTTCGAATAAGGAGTCTCTTCTCCGAAAAGACGTCCCTTCTCCCATCCTCCGGCATCAATCACGATTTTCGTGAATATCACGTCAGGATCCTTGGGGTTTAGCTCAAGCGTGTGATGACCGTTTTCATCTGGTTTACCGACAGCCGTCTTTATTTCGTTGTCAACGACCCTTTCGGCTACCGTAGGATAGAACACCGTATAGATGTTTTCGGGATCCTCATTCAGATTACCGTTAAAGTTTACCGTAACAGGAATTTGATTGTCAAGTTTCACGCTGAATCTATGTCCTTCCGGTCTGGCGAATGCAAGCGTCGAACGAGTGATAACGTGGATAGTGACCGAATCTGTCTGCTCTGGCAATGTGAACTTATAGGTCAGCATAGTTTCTTCTCCGGGGGAAAGATCAGTACGAGGCGTAACCACTAATCCGCTAAGGGTTCTGCCCGTTCCGTCAATCACTTTCCACTCGCATCCTTCCTTTGTAGAAGCGTTATTGAAGTGTTCAGCCTCGATCACTACCGCACCGTTCTTGTATTCCGATACGAATCCCCCGTTCTGTCCATCTTTGATTCTAACCACCTCTGGCATAATGTCTGCAGGAAAATTGTCATTCCATATTTTGTATCCGATATGCTTTTGGCGCATCATCCCGTTCCACTTTCCTTCCGCAGTCTCGGTATTGTATCTTTCTTCAAGTCTCCGGTCTTTTTGAAATGCTTTTTCTGCCCTGTCGGCCCAATCATTTGCGCGTGTATCTCCACGTTCGGCAAGGAGTCGGTTCATTGCCACCGCATAGTACAGGTCATAGACGTTTGCCATAGCTTGTACGGGGAAAAGCACCAGCTCATCATAAGATGCTTTTTGGGCTTCCGGGAGTTGGATATATATGTCAAGGGCGTCAGCTTCAAGTCTCTTGAAATCATCGGCAGCCCGTTGCCAATCCCCGGATTCAACATTATAGGTGTTTGCATCAAGAAGTTCTGCTGTTGACCGCCCTGCGAGTCTGCCGTAACGGTCGATTATTTCAGCAATTTCCTCGGCATGCTTCTCTCCGAATTGCTGAGCGGCGAATGCCCGTGTATGATTTATTATCGTCGAAGCGTCATATTTTTTCGGATTCCACGCAAGGTCCATAAAGAGCGTGATTGGATACTCCATCGGCTTGAGATCGCCCACATTAAGTATCCACAGTTTATCCACTCCGTACTCTGCCGTCATCGTTAGCTGTTCTGCCATGTGGGCTGATGGCGTCACATTAAGCCATTTGGTATTTCTTGGGGCTCCGACGTAGTCCACGTGATAGTACATACCCCAGCCTCCGGGATGATTTCGCTCTTCCTCCGTTACAGGCAGACGCCTCACGTTTCCCCAGTTGTCATCACAAAGAAGATATATCACGTCGTCAGGAGCTCTCAGACCCTTGTCATAATAATCAAGCACTTCCTTATAGAGAGCCCACACTTGTGGCGTTTCCTTCGCCGGTTTGCCGGTTTCCTTTGCAATGATCTTCCGCTGATTTTTTATGATGCGTTCAAGTAGTTTCACGTCTGCATCCTCGCTCATCGCTTCATCCCCGTCTCCGCGCATTCCTATTGTGATCACGTCTTCTGTATTACGGGCGCGCCTCATTCCATCTATGAAGAACTTGTCGATCGTCTTTTGATTTGTCGAATAGTTCCATGCGCCGTTCTCAGCTCTGTGACGCGCCCATTCCTGATGGTTGCGTGCCATCGGCTCATGATGTGATGTGCCGATTATCAGTCCGATGGAATCTGCGGTTGCTGAGTTTTTTTCATCGTCGGCATAGAATGCCCAACTCCACATAGCCGGCCATAGGAAGTTTCCGCGCAATCTCATTATCAGTTCTCCAACTCGTTTGTAGAAACGGTGGTCGCCGTATTTTGTCCCGTAAGTATTCTCCACCCAGCCTGTAAGGCATGGTGCTTCGTCATTTAGAAATAATCCTCTGTATTTGACTGCAGGTTCTCCAGCGCTGTAAGTCCCTCTTTTAATCGAAAGGTTGGTCTGTGGCTCGATCGCTACGTCTGCCCAGTCCCACCATGGCGACACTCCTATCTGTTCCGATAACTCATAGCATCCGTAAGCAGCTCCCCTACGGTCACTGCCCACTATCACAAGTGCTTCTTCCACACCATCCCAAGGATTTTTCAAAGTAGTCATCACATATTGTTCGCGATGCCCATGTATTGAATCCACATTCATCAAGCCGCGGGTCTTGAGATCTTTCACGAAATCCGATTCGGTAGTTCCTACAGCGATAACAGGTCCTTGCGCCGGGATAACTCCAAGAATTTCAGCCTCTTCACCCCCGACTCGTCTAAAATCCCCCGCAAGGTTCCCCACTGCGATTTTTACGGCTGAATTAGCCTTAGGATCAACAAAAATTGGTGTTGCCTTTCCGTTAGCCAACAGTGGAAATCTGTCATTGGCAAGTCTTGTTTCCGTTATTCCCTTATGATCTTTTGCAAAGACGGGGATTGATAATGTCACTGTTGCCAGTAAAGTAAGTAAGGTACTTTTATGCATGATGGTATTAGGTGTAAATCGTTTAATTTCTTTAATCTCGGACTATCGCTCGGCTCTCATCGGGTTGTTGAGGAAATCTTCGTATGCAAGTTTCACTCCTTCCTCAAGTTCTACACTGTATTTCCAACCAAGGCTGGTTGCCTTATCCACATTCAGGAGTTTGCGGGGGGTACCGTTGGGCTTCGTGGTGTCCCATTCGATCTCACCCTCGAACCCTGTCACTTTTTTTACAGTCTCAGCAAGCTCCTTTATCGAAAGTTCCTTACCTGTCCCGGCATTCACAGTTTCTTCTCCTGAATAGGTGTTCATCAGGTACACACAGAGGTTTGCGAGATCATCTACATAAAGAAATTCTCTCAATGGACTTCCGTCACCCCAACAAGTCACCTTTTTGTCTCCCGCGATCTTTGCTTCGTGAAATCTTCTGATCATGGCAGGTAGCACGTGAGAGTGGAGAGGATGGTAGTTATCGTTAGGACCGTACAGATTAGTCGGCATAACGGAGATGAAGTCTGCTCCGTATTGACGTCTGAGATATTCGCAGTATTTTAGTCCGGATATCTTTGCAAGCGCGTAAGCCTCGTTAGTCGACTCAAGCGACGATGTTAGCAGGCACGATTCCGGCATCGGCTGAGGAGCCAGTCTGGGATAAATGCACGATGACCCAAGGAACTGGAGCTTCTTGACTCCCGATTTCCATGCTGCGTTTATCACATTCATCTCAAGCATCATATTCTCCCACATGAAGTCTGCCGGATGGCGTCGGTTAGCTTCAATTCCGCCTACCTTTGCTGCCGCTAAAAACACGTATTCCGGTCTCTCTTCATCAAAGAATTCTCTCACGGATCTCTGATCCGTCAGGTCGAGTTCGCTATGAGTGCGAGTAATTATATTGTTGTATCCTTGTCGATTAAGTTCTCTTACTATTGCCGAACCGACCATTCCGCGATGACCGGCAACGTATATTTTTCCTTCTTTTTCCATTCTTTGATCATTATTTGACTATACCCTTTTCAAGATACTCTTCCAGGTTGCATCTCACTGATTCCCCCGCACGCTCTGCCGCAACCTTTGCCATATCCGAGTCAACCATCAGTTTCACGAGTTCTTCAAAGGAAGTCTTATTCGGATTCCAGCCCAGAAGTGCACGCGCTTTGGTCGGATCTCCCCAGAGATTTACCACGTCGGTCGGTCTGTAGAAATCCGGTGACACTTCCACTACCACCTTCCCTGTCGCTGTGTCAATTCCTTTCTCATTTGCACCCTCACCTTCCCATTTCAGGTTGATGCCTACGTACTTGAATGCGAGTGTAGCAAATTCTCGAACGGAATGTTGCACTCCCGTTGCTATCACGAAGTCCTCTGGTTGAGGCTGTTGAAGTATCAGCCACATGCACTCCACGTAATCCTTGGCATAACCCCAGTCGCGCAACGATGAAAGATTTCCAAGATAAAGTTTTTCTTGCTTTCCCTGAGCTATTCTTGCGGCTGCAAGCGTTATCTTTCTTGTGACGAAAGTTTCGCCCCTTCGCTCGCTCTCATGGTTGAAGAGTATCCCCGAGCAGCAATACATCCCGTAAGCTTCTCTGTACTCTTTGACGATCCAGTAACCGTAGAGTTTGGCAACTGCGTAGGGAGAATAGGGATGAAATGGCGTATTTTCGTTTTGCGGTACCTCTTCCACTTTCCCGTAGAGTTCGCTGGTCGAAGCCTGATATATGCGGCATGTATCGGCAAGACCGGTCTGCCTTACGCCTTCAAGTATTCTTAGCACGCCTGTGGCATCAACGTTAGCGGTATATTCAGGTGTGTCAAAGGATACTTGCACATGACTCTGCGCCGCCAGGTTATAGATTTCGTCCGGTCTTACTGTATTTAGGACTTTTATGATGGACATTGTGTCACCCATATCTGCATAATGTAGATGAAACTGTGGTTGTCCTTCAAGGTGAGCGATCCGTTCACGGTAGTCAACCGATGAGCGTCTTATCGTGCCATGCACTTCGTATCCCTTCTCTATTAGAAATTCAGCCAGATATGATCCGTCTTGTCCCGTTACACCGGTTATAAGTGCTTTTTTCATGATTTCTTATGATTTAGTTTTTTACAAAGATAAAAATTTTCCATTTAACTCACCGACTTTTTTGTTAATTTTGTATTATGATTTCTAATCAATACTCGCCTGCTGATTTTGAATTGACCTCTCGGGATGTTGTTGGTCGTTTCGCGCCCTCTCCCACCGGACGCATGCACCTCGGCAACCTGCTGACGGCTCTTGTCTCATGGCTCTCTGTGCGTAGCCGTGCTGGGCGCTATATCCTCCGAATTGAGGATCTTGACCCTCAGCGTTCCCGTATTGAATATGCTCGGTTGATTGAGGAAGATCTGCATTGGCTTGGATTAGATTGGGATGAAGGTGGAGTGGAGAATATAGGTGAACATGGACCATATTTACAAAGTCAGCGTTCCGGGTTTTATCTTGATGCTCTTCATCGTCTTAGCGATCTGGGACTGACATATCCTTGTACCTGTACTCGCGCTGACATTCTTGCCACTCAGGCGCCCCACCGCACGGATTCCTCCGTCATTTATGCCGGCACTTGTCGGCCATCTGTAATGCCGCGCCCTCTTGGCTCTCCTTTCCCTGCCCCACTGCGTCCTCATTCCATTCGGCTTTGGATCCCGGATCATACGGTGATTGATTTCACCGATCGTGTCTACGGAGATCAGTCTGTCCCGCTGGATTCCGAATGTGGCGATTTCGTACTTCGTCGTGCTGATCTTGCCTGGGCGTACCAGCTTGCCGTTGTCGTGGATGATGCTCTTATGGGTATAACCGAAGTAGTCAGGGGAAACGACCTGCTCTCTTCTTCAGCACGCCAGATCTATCTTTATCGTCTGCTTGGATATCCGGTACCTGAATTTGCTCATCTCCCTCTTGTCAGCAACCCTGCCGGACAGCGTCTGTCAAAACGTGACTTATCGCTTGCCATGGATTATATGCGCGATCGTTTTTCTCCCCAACAGATTATTGGTTGGCTTGCACATATTGCCGGGCTAATACCATCTCCCGAACCTTGCACTCCCCGCGATTTGATTCCCGTATTCAGTTGGCACTCCATCCCGTCCGCGCAGGCTGTTACTGTCTCCCCGTTATCTTGACTCCTCATGTCCTGCACAATAGTTCAATTTGTTGTTCTTTCCTGGTGTCATTCAAAATTACAACATGACATGAGCAAAATCATTGCACGTCCACGTTAAATATTATTTTTGGCGGAATTCATCCAGTACCGCATCCACTCCGGCAAGTATCTCCATCTTGTTTCCCTTAACTTTTGCAATTTTCGTCACAAGCGAAACATATCGGATTTTCTTGCTCCCGTAGTTGAACGTAAATCTCACCAGAGCGCCTTTACAATCCACCAGATAGTCATCATGTCCGTTGGAATGACTCTTCCCGACAATCGACATCGTCTCTCTGCCTGTAATATGCTTTAGCAGTGAATCCATAAGCTGGAACTGCTGACAATCCGAACGGCTCAACTCCCGTTCCTCTCTGTCTCCCACCAGCTTTATCGGCTCCACAAATTCCGGCGTCGCGACAAACATATCTGTCAAAAAGTTATACTCCGGTTCATACGCATGGAATAATTTCCCGCTCGCACGAGTTATTACCGTGTATGCCCAGCGGAACATATCTCTGGTCGCCTTCCCCGCACGCCACTCCATATCCGCCACCACGGTTTCCCACTCCCCGCCCTGAGCCTTATGGCAAGTGATGGCATAACCGTATTTGCACACCAGCGCATTGAAATACTTATCCTTAAGAAGCGTTTTCGTAAATTCCTTTGTTTTCGGTTTCAGATTAGGATTTCTTTTCCTGAAATCCAGGAAAAGGGCTGAGGCAAGATCTTTGGTAATCTGCGGGTTATCGTCATCAAGGAAATTGTCGAGAAGTAGATACGACCGGTTTTGAGTCCTCCCGTCTCCCCCCGCCGGTATTCCCACAGTCACATTCCGGAATTTCAGTGTCACGTTGATGTAGTTTGATTCTTTAATTTCTTCGTATGATATTTTTATCCCTTTACTCTTACTGTCATGACCTTTATTTTTCGATTTAGGCACACTCACCACTCTCGTCTCCACATTCTCATCCCCCTCGCATCCCTCAACTTTCACAATAGTCCCGTTATACACCTCTCCCCCCGCCGAAAAGTTGTTTCTCGACACGATAAGGTAATCCCCTTTCACGAGTCTCGGGGCATTCTCCCCCCACAATCTCCCCCTCACCTCCTGATTGTACGCGTTTGCCTTGGCATTGGTATGGGAGATAATTATTGCATTGGCAATCCCGAGCGAATTCGCCTCGTTCATGTAAGTATTCACTATGTTATCAGTTTTCTTCACATCTTCCCCGTCTTTCAGTTTGAACTGATGGAACATCGAATTATCGAGGTCAAAGCGGATTCGGGTAGCGTTCACGAGTATTGTGCTCTCGGCAGCTTGCCTGATCACCTCCGTCAGCGTCACCTCCTTACATTTTTGTCCGTATGTGTTTTCAAGATACTTCACGTCAAGAGCCGGAGAATTTTCCATACCAACAGGAGGAAGCTGTGCAGTATCGCCTACAAAGACCACCTTTTGCCCCGTGATGCTGTTCATGAGGTCATTGAGCAGGTATCCCGTACCGAATTTGAACACCTCATTATCCGAGTAAGTATTTGAGATCATGGATGCTTCATCCACAAAGTTCACTTTTCTCGGGAAAATTCCTCCTGCCCCCCTCAGTCCAAAAAGTAATTTGATCCCAACTGGATCAGCATTTTCCCTCCCTGCTTTTCTTCGTCTCTTTGGTGCTTCTGTCGCAAATTCCTCCCCCTCCAGCCCATAGATTGTTGAGTGTATAGTTCTCGCCTCCCGACCCGTTTTACTCGATAAAATCATAGCTGCTCTCCCGGTTGGTGCCATCAATGAAATGTGGCTTTCTGCGCCACGATTAGCGAGTGTCATATCCACCATAAGCTTGAGAAGTGTGGTTTTTCCCGTTCCCGCAGCTCCATTAAGCACAAATATCTGCTCATTTTCATTATCAAGAAATCGTTCAAACTCATCCAGAGCCGCCTTCTGCGACGCCGTAAGTGAAAATTGGCTGTCTGTAGATCCGTCTGTCATTATTGTTTATTCTGGTATGATCTCAATGTTGAACGATTGAAGTTATTGACAAATATAGAGAAAATTTCCCTTTTATCATCAATATCTTAGAATAAAAAAAGATAACGGCTGTCAACACAGTCGTTATCTCTACTGTATCGACAGCCGTTCTTAATTGACTGCTTTATCAGCGTGGTATTATACTATTTCTATACGGTTCCACGCTGATTTGCAATTTTTATTCCTGATTAAGGATTTCAAGCATCTTGATGGCTGACTCGGGAATACGGGTACCGGGGCCAAAGATGGCGGCTACGCCTGCCTTATAGAGGAAGTCATAGTCCTGAGCGGGAATCACACCGCCGGCAGTAACCAGGATATCCTCGCGTCCGAGCTTCTTAAGCTCTTCTATCACCTGAGGGATAAGGGTCTTGTGACCTGCTGCAAGCGAAGAAACGCCGAGAATATGCACGTCGTTCTCCACTGCCTGACGGGCTGCTTCTGCAGGTGTCTGGAACAGCGGACCCATGTCTACGTCAAAGCCGCAGTCAGCATAGCCCGTGGCTACTACCTTGGCACCGCGGTCGTGACCGTCCTGGCCCATTTTGGCAATCATGATACGGGGCTGACGGCCCTCCTTCTTCGCAAATTCCTCTGTCATCTTCTGTGCCTTGAGGAAGTCCGGATCCTGCTTGGTTTCGTTCGAGTACACGCCTGAAATTGTTCTGATTACTGCTTTATATCGTCCTACTACGTCCTCACATGCGTCGGATATTTCACCGAGAGTTGCGCGCAGACCGGCAGCCTTCACTGCAAGCTCAAGAAGATTGCCCTTCTTCGTGCGCACGCATTCGGTGATTGCTTCCAGAGCCTCCTTCACAGCCTTCTCGTCGCGTTTTGCTTTCACGGCGTTAAGATGTTCAATCTGCTCCTTACGCACCTCAGTGTTGTCGATCTCAAGGATATCGATGGGATCTTCATGATCCAGACGATACTTATTGATACCGACAATTGTCTGACGTCCGGAATCGATGCGAGCCTGAGTGCGGGCGGCTGCCTCTTCGATACGCATCTTCGGCAGACCGGTCTCGATTGCCTTAGCCATGCCACCGAGTTTTTCGATTTCCTGGATATGTTCCCACGCACGGTGTGCGATTTCGTTAGTCAGCGACTCAACGTAGTATGAGCCTGCCCAGGGATCGATCTCCTTTGTGATGTAGGTCTCTTCCTGAATGTAGATCTGTGTGTTACGTGCGATACGTGCCGAGAAATCAGTCGGAAGAGCGATAGCCTCGTCAAGCGCGTTGGTGTGAAGCGACTGAGTGTGACCGAGAGCGGCACCCATAGCTTCGATACACGTACGGCCAACGTTGTTGAAGGGATCCTGTTCCGTCAGTGACCAGCCGGATGTCTGGGAGTGGGTGCGGAGTGCGAGGGATTTCGGATTCTTCGGATTGAACTGCTTTACGATCTTTGCCCAAAGCATGCGGGCGGCACGCATTTTTGCGATCTCCATGAAGAAGTTCATGCCGATAGCCCAGAAGAAAGACAGACGCGGAGCAAATGCGTCGATATCCATTCCTGCGTTCACGCCGGCACGAAGATACTCCAGACCGTCGGCAAGCGTATAAGCGAGCTCGATATCGCAGGTTGCACCTGCCTCCTGCATGTGGTAGCCGGAAATGGAAATGGAGTTGAACTTAGGCATGTTCTTCGAAGTGTACTCGAAGATGTCGGCGATTATTCGCATTGAGAACTCAGGGGGATAGATATAGGTATTGCGCACCATGAACTCCTTGAGAATATCGTTCTGAATAGTTCCGGCCATTTCCTCAAGCTTCGCGCCCTGCTCAAGGCCGGCGTTGATGTAGAATGCGAGTACAGGGAGCACTGCGCCGTTCATTGTCATCGACACCGACATCTTGTTCAGAGGTATGCCGTCAAAGAGCACCTTCATGTCGTCGAGGGAGCAGATTGACACACCTGCTTTACCCACGTCACCTACTACGCGCTCATGATCAGCGTCATAGCCACGATGTGTTGCAAGGTCAAATGCTACGGACAGACCCTTCTGACCCGACGCGAGATTACGACGGTAGAATGCATTTGACTCAGCGGCGGTGGAGAATCCGGCATACTGACGGATGGTCCAGGGACGCATAGCGTACATGCCGCTGTACGGACCGCGGAGGAAGGGGGGAAGACCTGCCACATAGTTGAGGTGTTCCATGCCCTCAAGGTCTTCTTTAGTATAGACGGGCTTAACGGGAATCAGTTCGGGGGTCAGCCAGTCCTCGCCGCTGATCACGGGAGCTTTCGCGTGATCACACTTTGTTGCGGCGGTGATATCAATGGTTTTAAAATCGGGTTTCATTGCTGGATTATCACTTTAAAAGTTTTGCATTGAAGGCCTTGAGCGTTTCAAGGACATTGCTCTTGACGTGGATGAAGTTGGTGATGCCCTGAGCCTGAAGTTCCTCGGAGCATGCAGGAGCGCCTGCTACCACGAACTCTGCCTCGCCATTAATTGCCTTGAAGGCTTCGGGAGCGAAGGTTGCATACTCGTCGTCGCTCGAGCAGAGCACGATTACATCGGCGTTCTTCTCCTTGGCGGCTTTCACACCCTCTTCCACGGTTTCGAAGCCGATATTGTCAATGATCTCATATCCTGCGCAGCCGAAGAAGTTGCTTGAGAACTGGGCGCGGGCGAGGCGCATGGCGAGGTTACCGATGGTAAGCATGAACACCTTCGGACGGTTTTCGGCATGTTCTGTTGCAAGACGGAGAGCCTCGAAGTCACTTGCCATACGGGTGGAAGGTAGTGCATTCTCGGGATTACCGTTTTCTGCACAGCCACAACCACAACATTCTGTCTTTTCGATCTTGCCGGCTGCCATCTCGTTAAAGTTAGGATACTGGTTGGTGCCGAGAAGGATTTCCTTTCGACGAGCCATTGCATCATGGCGCTTGACAGAGGTGGCTTTGATTGCCTTCTGCACGTCACCGTCGTTGACGAGTTTGAAGAAACCACCCTTCTCCTCAACGTCAAGGAAAAGCTTCCATGCCTCATTAGCGATCGAGACGGTAAGAGTTTCTACATAATAGCTGCCACCTGCCGGATCAACCACCTTGTCGAGGTGACTCTCTTCCTTAAGCAGGAACTGCTGATTGCGGGCGATGCGCTCCGAGAAATCATCAGGCTGCTTGTAAGTGACGTCAAACGGGGTTGAAGTGATTGAATCCACGCCCGCAAGTGCAGCCGACATTGCTTCCGTCTGACTGCGGAGCAGATTCACGTGGGCATCGTAAATGGTCATGTTGAAACGCGAGGTGACAGCGTGTGCCATCATCTTGGCTGAATCACATGATTCAGGCTTGTAAAGCTTCACGATCTCAGCCCAAAGCATACGGGCTGCGCGGAACTTGGCAAGCTCCATGAAATAGTTCGAAGAAATACCCATGTTGAACTTGATGCGGTTTGCCACTTCATCGGCAGTCATCCCGGCATCAGTAAGTGTCGTCATCCACTGAGCGCCCCATGCGAGAGCGTAGCCCAGTTCCTGAGTGATATACGCACCGGCATCATTAAGCATGATGGAATCGACTGCGAGTACACGGAGCGCTGGAACACTCTTCACTGTCTCGACGAGCTGCTTAGCCTGAGCGACAATGTCGGCGGGAATCTCAGCACCATGACGGAGTGCGCGACGGAGAGGGTTATAGTCGATTGATCCTTTGAAAACGTCTTTCTTACCGGCTTTCTCAAGATAAGCCACCAGAGCCTCTGCGAGAGCAAGAGCCTTTGACGGGCAGCATGCCAGATTGATTTCGACCTTTTCCAGATCGATTCCTTCAAGGAGTGTGGCGAGTGTGGACTCTGAGGGTTCCATCACCTTGAAGCCAAGCGAATTGACACCCTTTGTCAGTACGTAGAGAGCCTTCTTGTTTGCCTCGGCTGGATCTGTATCCAGAATCTCCTGACGGGTAAGCCACTCGTTGTTAGTGCGTGTGCCGCGCACGTAAGGGAATTCTCCCGGAAGCGAGTCGGTTGTCTTGAGGTCTGCGATGTCCTCTGCACGATACATCGGCTGGACATTGAAGCCTTCGTTAGTTCTCCACACCAATTTCTTTTCAAAGGGAACGCCCTTAAGGTCTGCGTCCACCTTGGCACGCCACTCTTCAGTGGTCACTGCTGGAAATTGGTCGAACAATTTCTCTTTCTTTTCTGCCATGATTGGTTAAATTAATTGTATTAGAAAAAAAGTCTTTTCACATGTCAAAACGGCGAACCACATTCGTAGCTCGTCTTTCAATGTGCAAATATAGAAATTTTTCCTTTAATCCCGAAAGTTTTTCACCCCATTTTTATCCCCTGACGTTCACAAATAACCTATTTAGAACATAATTCCATGATTATCTGTAATTTTGTCCGTTTAACGTGCCGATACAACTCTCTCACCAAGCTCCCTTGCAAATTCTCTTTTAATTTCCTGCATCTCCTGACGTTGCGACATCAGCGCCGTAAGCTTCGTCTGGTCCGCTTCCGCGCCCTTTGCCGCTTCTCTCGCTATGTCCTCATGCACAGCCTGCATGTCGCAGGTGAGGCGTGCGAATTTCCATTCCAGCACGGCACGGCTTACAAGTTCCGGCAGACGGTCAAGCTCTGTCGGAAGTGCGGCATATTTGGTGTGGACGCGACTTAGCTGATGCTTTTCAGTTGCAAGTTCCACAGCCAGACGCCTCAAGTCATCGTCAGCATCGCTCGCAAGAGCTTTCTCCACATACGCTGAAGTGTAGTCCCTGACATTGTTCTGTTCATCTTCCTCCACTTGTTGCTTCAGAATCTTTTCAGCTGAAGTTATCTCATTAAGACTCTTTGCATTCTCCTTAATCTCTTCAACTCCTGCTTTAAAGGCTTCATCACGCATGGCAGCCGCTTTCTCTATATAAGAAGCACGATCCGATGGCCACTCGCTGTCAAGTGCCACTACCCTTTCAAGCACCCTGGCGTGAAGAGGAGTCATAAACTCAAGCTGCTCGTTCGCCATCTCGCTCGACACATATTGCACAACGTTCATCGGCATAGTGTTTCCCTCCATATCGATGGCATCGCAAACATCCACCATTCCGTAGCGCACTACGTAGCGAAGGATTGATTTTTCGTAAGGAGCCATGAATTTTCTCTCCCTCACTTCTCTCTCCGTATTGTCCGGTATGACAAGTGTCGGTTTTTTTGCACTCCCTCCCTCCTCACGAGTCAAAGCCGAAAGCAAAGCAGGATCTACTGCAGCATTCTCATCGGCACCAACAGGCGAATTTTCAACCCACGAGGACATTTTTTCAGCGTCACTTATCGACTCGATGGCTTTCTGTCTTTGACGATCCTTTGCCTCCTTTTCACGGTTTTTGGCGATATTGAGATTTACCTGACGGAGAAGCACACTCTCTGATATCTCCAGTTTCCGTGCACATTCCTGAATATAGATTGTACGGCTTATCTCATTGGGTATCACAGCAATGGACTTCACTATTTCTTCAATCGCTTTAGCCCTTTGTATCGGATCCCGTTCTGTTCCCTCAAGAAGTATGCGAGTCTTGAAGTCAATAAAATCCGTGGCATTTTCCGCAATGTACTCTTCCACCTCGCTTGACGTATGGCTCTGGGCAAAGGAATCCGGGTCATCGCCTTCAGGCAGCAGAAGCACTTTCACGTTAAGCCCCTCACCAAGCAGCATGTCGATTCCTCGGAGCGAAGCCTTGATTCCTGCAGCATCGCTGTCATATATTACTATGACATTCGACGTAAAGCGGTGGATCAGACTCACCTGCTGGCTTGTAAGCGAAGTACCCGACGATGCCACCACGTTCTCCACACCGCTCTGATGCATCGAGATCACGTCCATGTATCCCTCCACCAGTATGCAGCAATCCTTTTTTGCTATCGACTGCTTCGCCTGATAGAGTCCGTAGAGCTGATTACTTTTGTGATAGATGAGCGATTCAGGTGAATTTACGTATTTTGCCACCTGCTTATCGGTCCGCAGCGTGCGTCCGCCAAATGCAACCACACGCCCCGACATGCCCTGCACGGGATATATCACTCTGCCTCGGAAGCGGTCGGTTACTTTCCCCGTACTCTCCTGTCGGTAGCACAGCCCGGTCTCTACAAGATATTTTTCGCTATATCCTTTGGCAACCGCAGCCTTATAGAGCTCATCTCGCCCTTCAAGGGAATAACCGAGCTTAAACCGCTCGATCATCGCGTCATTTATGCCTCGTTCCCTGAAATATGCCAGTCCTATGTTTCTGCCGTCCTCAGTGTCACTCATCGTTCGGCGAAAGTAATCGGCGGCAAACTCATTGATCGCCATCATGCTTTCCCGCGCAGTCTCAGCCTCGCGTTCGGCATCTGTCATTTCATGCTCAACGATCTCGATATTGTATTTTTTTGCGAGGTAACGCAATGCCTCCGGATACGTCATCTGCTCAAGCTCCATTATGAAGCCCACTGCACTCCCGCCTTTTCCGCAACTGAAGCATCGGCATATACCCTTCGACTTTGAGACAGAGAATGACGGAGTACGTTCGTTGTGGAACGGACATAATCCCACATAATTTGCCCCGCGGCGCTTTAGGTGCACGAAATCACTCACCACCTCCACTATATCGGCGGCGTCGAGTATCCGTTGCACTGTCTCACGGTCAATTCTTCCCATTTTCTATGTCCTTCAAGTCTTTATTGTGTTGCCCATCGCTATGAGGATTCAGGGCTTCAGTGGTTTAGTCGGCTGACGTACTACCTTTACCGACTTCAAAATTACATCTTTTATCCCATTTATCCAAATCGAATATCTGTACATCCAACGGAGAGATAAAAGCAACGCCCGCGGAATCAAAGTCCCGGAGCGTTGCAATTTTGGTAATAGCATGTTACTTATTTCAAGATGCCGGAAGACGCAGTTCCCTGCTGACGTAGTTCGTTGCGTGTATCAATCTTTTTTCCATATCCGATCGTGTAAGTCACCGACAACTGGAAGTGCGCGCGGGAATACGCATCGTAAAAGAATTTTCTATATTGATAGTATTCACTCGACTCTATCCGCATTTCAGGTCTATATTTCCATCTTGCAAAATTTATGGCAGACAGACTGATATTCAACCCTTTCCGGTTCCAGCCGGCTGAGATCGAGTGGGACTCCGGTAA
This sequence comes from uncultured Bacteroidales bacterium, assembly GCA_947176235.1. Taxonomy (GTDB): domain Bacteria; phylum Bacteroidota; class Bacteroidia; order Bacteroidales; family Muribaculaceae; genus CAMWPM01. The sequence goes on from CAMWPM010000001.1 coordinate 79,869, forward strand.
TTGCATCCAGAAGCCGACCATTGAACCGCCCGTCTCTATCAACTCATTATGATACGATCCACTGAAACTAAAATTCCCCGCATAATAGTAAGCTGAAACAAATACTCTTAAGCCATCTTTCGATATTCTGTATGGCACTCCGTTATGATAGTGATTCAGATAAGTCCTTGCTTGAATATCCAGACTGTGATTCAGTAGGGAGAGTGAGCCAGTCAGACCTACTGACGCAATATAATATCTTCCCAACGGCTGCTTGATGGTTCTGATTATTCCTTCAGCTGTCGATTCATAATCAAACACATATCGGTGTCCTGCATTGCTGAAACTCGCTCTTGCACCCAGCGTGAACACCCCTCCGGGTACGAGTGTGTAACTCATTCCCAGATCAGTCCAATCTGTGGATTTAAGATTGGGATTTCCGGTATAACTGAACCACGGAGAAGCCTTTATCGTCTGCTCACTCCGGTGTGACAAGTCAGGCAGGACTGGCAGATAGTCTCCTGAAATGCTGAATCTGTGTTTCTTTTTAAGTGTGTATTGCAAATAAAGATTTATGTTTGGCTTATTCTGAAATTCCTTTTCATCGTTGACTGAAAACCATGACCAGTCCCAGCCCATATCAGCATCACAATATAGTCCTTTATAGGATAGGGAATATGATATCCCGGCAGAAACTTTTGTAATATTTGCCTTATCAAAACCCGTTGCTGTGCCCGAATAGGCAGTTCGGTTATTGATATAGGAAGCATCTGAGTGGACATTGAGATTACCGGTCGTAATTCCTCCGATATTGTAATCAATCCGTCCCTTTATCACGTCCGAATTATCGGTTGCCTGATTGTTATATGGATTTCTGTTATCCTCGCTGTAGACGGAAGTCTGGGTGGTGTGAGAATGCGTATATGCTGGCGAGAAGTTGATCATGCCCGCCTTCTTCATGTCCAGATAGTAGTTACCCGTATAATTGATATATGCGGAATTGCTTTTTGTCAAGCTGTTTGCCATCACCTCTTCATGAATATTATCTCCTTCATATCTTGTCAAAGTTGTGAGATCGGAATGTGGGATTTTGTTCCTTCCGGCTTCCACCGATGATGCCGCCGTTACATTTTCCGACTGGTAAGTAGCCTTGAATCCGACATGATAGTATAGCATTGTATTCCTGGAGTTTATATCATTGCTGTTTCGATCTATTTGACGGATGTCGCCATCCGGATTCAGCAGACGATAGGTCTCGCTGCCGCCGCTTCCGTCATGTCGTGATTCATAATGATAAATTGACCCGATTACATCATACTGCATTGATTTATATTGCATCCTTGAATTGACCTGACCATCTCCTGAATTGTATAATATCCCCTGTGACCCGTAAACTTTTGTATAGCCGCCATACTCATATCTCTGCATGACGAAATTGATTACAAACCTGTTGTTCTGAAACCGGGGATCCGATGGACTCTCAAGAAACTCCACCTTCCTGACATCGCTAACGTTCATTCCCTTCAGTTCTCCTTCTGTCGCAGGAAGATAGTCGATATATATACGCACTGGTTCACCTCCTAATGTCTTCACTTCACCCTTCCGAAAATCCACGTTGAATTGTGGAGAAGGAATTCTTGCAAGAAGATCAATTGCAGTCTGCGACGCATTCTTCTGTCTCTGGTTCGGAATATACACTGTCTTTTCATTATCAAGTAGTATATTACTTGCGTTTACATTCAGTGTTTTTAGTTTAACAGGACGCTTGTGCAGAATGATTGTTTTGTAATACCCCTGATCACAGCTTTCGTACGCGGGTAGATATCCCAGGCAATTCACTTTGGCAATGATTGACGGAATATCGCATGGGATTGAATATCTTCCGTTCTCATCAGTGATTCCGTAGGTAATGACCGTTGAATCCCTTGGTGCAAGAAGCATTACAGTAGCTGCCGTTATCGGCTGTCCGTCGGTGTCTTTTATTCTTCCTTGATAAAGAAACTTGCCATGCTGAAGTGCTTCTATGTAAATATGGTTATCTTTTATCACCACAGTCACCGGATTAAGTCCTACGATCTGACGCATGGCTTCGTAAGCGTCATCAGTGTTTACTCTGGCTGACGTGGAATATTTGTCAAGTTCTTTGTAAATGAACGATATATTCACATCCGGATTATCCCTGCTCACGCGTATTATGGCTTCCGGCAGTGGTGTATTCTCAAACGTATAGGAATACTTGTAGGCGCTGGCTGTAAGAAATGTCATCACAGCCAGCAGAAGAATGAATTCGCGTCTCATATTATTCTACCGTCAGTTTGTTTCCGTTACGTCTGATTGTGATCTGCTCAAACGTATTGAGCTGTGAGATGACCTCGTCAAGCGTCATCGTCGGATCAAGTTTGAAATACAGATGCAGTTCCGCAGTCATCTCATTGTCAAAACTTACCTCTACCCCGTAAGTCTTTGCCACTGTTTCCAGAATTGCGCGCAGTGACGAGTCGTCAAACATGATGATTTCACCATGATTCTCTAATGAATCTCTCTTTACGACAATTGTATCCCTGTCGATAATGACGGAAGGTACGACGATTGTCGTGTCCATATCTTGTATCGATTCATTTCCGCTTTCGTTTGCTATCATAGTTGTTACCGCGATTCCTGCCGCCACTGCCAACATTGAAGCTCCTGCTATGACTGCAATTGATGCGGCACGGCTACCTTTCAACCATATTCTTGGTTTATGGATTTTTACAAAATTTCTACGGGAGAATTTTCTCCATTCCGCATCCACGTCAGGTGTCGCTTGCATCTTAATTGCCGTCTCCGTCTTACATAGCAAATCATAAATTTCTTTAGTCTCGGGATCCGACAAAAATTCATTTATCCGCTCGTCGGTGTACCTCTCAGGATGCTCGATTAAATCGAGCACAATGTTGTACTTATCCATTTTCATTCAAGATTTTGTCGTATTACAATAAGTGCATGACGCAGATGACGATAGACGGCTGTCTCGCTTATTCCCATCACGGCTGCTATTTTTGAAAAAGCCAGCCCTTCAGTAAATCGTAATTCCATCACCCTGCGCGCTTGTGGGGTCAGGCTCGATTTAATCACTGTGTAAATCCTCGCTATCGTCTCTTCGTCCGGAAAATTCTCCATATCATATTCTTCGGATTCAAGAAAATATCGCCGGGCTATTCTCTGATGGATCTCACAGTCACGTATGTGATTAAGACAACGGTTTCTGACGGCTTTAAGCAGATAGTTTCCGGTAAGCAGGATTTTGGAGTTTACATCTTCATCCTCAACCCCTCCATCAAGCAGAGCTGCGAATACGTCATGAACCACGTCGCGAGCAAGCTCATTATCGTGCAGAAGTCCGGAAGCAAGCCGGTACATTTGTCCGTAATGTGCTTTGAAAAGCTGTTCTATGTCATGTTTCTTCGTCATACACTATTATGACACACAACTTCCTGAAAACTCAACCCTCGCACCCACTTTTTTTATAGACTCTGTAATGTAAATTCTGTATGACTGCGTCAACATCAGCGTTGCCGGTCGCCATCAGATGTAGTGGCAAAGCATTTTTACCTGGTCCGTAAGGAGGCTGGACATATTCCGTACAAATCGTGTCAAATCCGCAACGGTTATAGAAACCGATTCTCCTCACAGCTACCTCACCAGTTTCGGGTGGCTCCACTTCAAGCAAAAGAGGTTTTTCATTCCGTTTTTTCAGTATTTCGAGCGTATTCGCTCCTATTCCTCTCCCCCTCGCCCACGGCTCCATAGCAAAATGCTCTACATAGATCACTTCACCAAGATCCCATGTCGTGATGAATCCGACCTGGGTTTCGTCAAGAATTATCCCATCAAGTGCCATCTCCCCGCACATTATCTTTTCCTTCATGATCTCTGTCTCCCTACGCTCATCAGGTGGGAAAGCTTCGATATAGAGGCGTTCTACAGCCTCGAATTCGCTTGACTCTGTATCCTTGATTCTTTTAAGTTCAATCATATCTCTAAGAAAATCAAAGGGAACTATCCGTCATCGGCGGATTGTCCCCTTTGTTTGTCCGTTTATGGGTGTGTCACTTAATACCGAGTTTCTTTCTCAGGTCTTTGGGGAGAGCATCCTTATGCACCATCACAGCCATGGTCTTTGCTCGTACGAAGCTGTCCGACATATTGAGGTATCCGCCATGAGTATTACGGTCCGTTCCCCAGGAGTTCTTTGTACGGTAATACTTGGTCCCGTTCTGATCCTTGACTATGCCGGTAAGATGCATCAGATGATCATCGGTAGTTACGAAAGTTTCAAATCCATTCTGACGGACTTCCGGTGTCACTTCAATTTCAGGATAAGGCTTATCGAACTTGAATACTTTCTCAAGACGCGCCTTCTCATCCATGCCAGCCATTTCGGTGCTGTCCTCTGCGGAGTAACGGTTGAGATTCTGCACGTCAGGATTGATTGCCGCACCGTTCCTGAATGAGAAACCACGCTCACTCACATCACCGTCCCATGCCACCGTGTAGCCGTTCATGAGTGCGTTGTCAATCACTGCCATCATGTCGTCAAGCGGCACATTGTAATAGTCTTCATGTTCCCAGTTGTCAGGAATCTCGAGTTCAAACTGTTCATAATAAGGGTGATGGGTGAAACTCGTGATTTCCACATAATCGTCAGGATTCAGTCCGAGCGACTCGGCAAACGACTTTGGAGTGTATTGCTTTCCCTTATAGTTGAAAGTTTCTGGCACTTCCCCCATATAGATATCAAAAAGGCTCGTCACAAGTTCGTCGTACTGTGCACTGCGCTTCTTTTGCTTAATGGGCACTTCTGCTATAGCGCTCATGTAAGCCGTCAGCTCGCCATGGTTATGGCGGTCTGAGTCATAGTTTATGCCACTGTACACTTCTTCAGGGACAATTCCGGCTTTCCTCCATACATTAAGATAAGTATGAGCCACGCTGCCCTGTCCGATATTGCCTCTCCCTCGGCGAAGGTAATTGTCCTCAAGCTGGTTGAGATATTTGTTGCGTACCACATACATTTCCGAGAGATCATGTTCGCCCTTACCCTGACGCATAAGCTCTGCCTCGATGAATGATGTTGTGGCGAAGCACCAGCAAGTACCGGTAGATGCCTGATTTTTGACTGACGTCACAGGCACTGTCACCACTTCTGTGAATTCGTAACCCTGTCCCATTGCCGTAGCACAGACAAGAATTGAGGCTGCGGCTGTAATGATTTTTTTCATATCTTTTTGTGTGAATGATTATTATTTTCTTGGATTGTTCAGAAGCCACGGGCGTAGCGCGTCCAGAATGTGTTGCCCAGTTCATTCCACTTGCTCGTCGCCGCTCCAGCAAAGTCAGCAGTGTAGCCGGTAAGGAATTTACGGGCTGCTTCCTGTCCTTCTTCTTCAAGGATCTTTGTATAGCGGCTCTCTACGTACGGCAATTCTGACTGACCTTTCTCCATGAAGTGGTTCTGAGCCTCTTCCATCTCCGCGCGAGTTGCGCCATAACGCACGGTAGCAAGTTTGTTGGCACGTCGGAAAGGCCAGATTGCGCTGTTCTCGTCATAGCGGATCTGACCGCACACGTCAAATGCCGCAGGGAGTTTTGTCGTACCGCTGAACACTGGAATTCGCGGGCTTTGTCCGGGGTTGTCAAACGATAGCCAAACGATTCCCCCCACATCATCTGGTAGCCATGAGCGAAGCTGAATCACAGTTGAGTAGGAACATTGGGGAACTGACACCGTACGGTGTGTGCTGACTGTTCCCTCCTTTATGCCGTTGAGCATCATCGACATGTCACGTGTCATCCATGGATTAGCTGCCGGACTGACAATTGTATCAACCTGCTGTGTCTCCCGGTTTTTACGGGTGATAAGTAGATTGCGGGTGCAATCAAGATCCGTACCCTCGTAGGTGGAATTGAGCAGCTTCATCACTTCGGTCACATCGACCTTAGCATCGGGCTTGATGCTGATTGGGAGTTCCTCGATTTCTGCTGTCAGACCAAGCGATGGAGCGAGCTGCTGCATAATGAAAAGCTCACGCACGCTGTAGTTCTTCTTTTCTCCGAGATAGTTGGCGCCGGCAAATGCTTTCCACCAGTTGAACTCTCCCTTTCCGTCCCACAGTCCGAGCTTTTTCGCTACAGCCTCAGCATTTTCCGATGCCATGACGTTGTTTTTGTCCTTACGGTCAATACGTCCGATACGTGGGATATTGGCGGAAACTCCTATCTCATCGTCAGGGATGCGCACCGCTGCCCATACTCCGCCGATATTGTCGGGACCTTCTCCGAACACCTCGAAGTGCCATACCTCCTGAGGATCCGCGATAGTGAGGCATTCCCCCCAGTCTCCATAGCCATATTCCTTTATAAGTTCACCCATCAGACTTATTGCCTCCCGGGCAGTGGTGCAACGCTGGAGTGCAAGGCGTTCAAGCTCTTCAATATTGAACATTCCGTCGGGATTTACAAGTTCCTTACGTCCGGAAATCGTGGTCTCGCCCATTCCGAGCTGCTTTTCATTAAGACAGGGATATGCTGTGTTGACAAAACTGTAAGTCTTACCCGGCTGAGGGATCTCCCCCACCGTCTTCATTCCCCGCGCACCTCCCTTATGGTCGGTGTGCATGCGACCTTTCACCACAACTGCTGTTGTGTCATGCCCATAGTTTGTAGCGGGGACGATATCTATCCATGTACGGTAGTTGCCGTCACAAGTGTGACTGGTGATAACCGATCCGTCAGTGGTTGCCTTCTTGCCTACCATAATACTGGTACAGCTCTCCGGATCATATTCCGGCAGATCTTTTGCCTGTAGTCCGCCGAAACAAGCGGTCACTACCGCTAAGCTCAGTACGGCTGAATAGTACTTTTTCATTATTTGTTTTATTGACTGGTTTATAAAATTCTGTAGTTTTATCCCGCTAAATTAATAAAATTTTTCGGCATAGCAATAAGAATCCCGACAATCCTTTCATTTTGAATGTTGATTGCCGGGATTCTACAAATCATTGCAAAATTCTTAATGGAATTACAGCGTCATTTGGCATTATTCATCTTTTCGAGCACGGCTGCATCAAGTCCCGCCACCGTGGCGAGATTTAGAATATCTCGAACTTCCGAATCCACGTTCATGAAATGAATAGGACGGTTAAGACCAATCTGAATCGGACCGATGGAATCACCCACTCCAAGCTCGAGCATCATGCGGTAGGCTGTACTTGCAGCACTCAGATTGGGGAATACCAGGGTGTTCACTTCCTTACCGTGCAGACGATTGAATGGGAAATCTGCATCGCGGAGCCGTGAATTAAGGGCATAGTCCACTCTCATTTCTCCGTCAATGGCGAGATCCGGATAAAGCTTCTGCATGCGCTCCACTACATTATGCACCTTGCGGCATTCAGGTTGGTCGCTCGATCCGAAATTACTGTAGGACACCATAGCCATGACCGGGTCGTGGGCAAAATATTCTACGGAATAGCGTGCAAGCCGTGCCACGTCCATCAGAGTCTCCTCATCAGTCGATTGATTAATCATGGTGTCGGCAAGGAAATATGTTCCGCGCTTGGTGTTCATTATATGCATCGTGGCGAAATGATTGAAATCCGGACGAATGCCGATCACTTCCTTGGCAATTTCACTCGGCACAAGACTGCTTGAATATGTTCCAACGAGCATTGCATCCGCATCACCTTCATCCACCATCATCATGCCGAAGTAATTGCGGTCATACATTTTCTCAAGTGCTTCGCGATACGTAGTCCCGGAACGTTGACGCTTTTCGCTTAGACGGGTGGCGTAACGATGACGGCGCAGTGCTTCACGGTCGTGACGTGGATTGACGATTTCCACTCCGCTCACGTCGAGCCCCAGTCGTTTGGCACGTTTCTCGATCATTTCCTCGTTACCCAGCAGAATCGGATAGCAGATGCCGTCGCGGGCTGCCTGAACAGCTGCTTTCAGCATATTATCAGTATTGCCTTCACCGAACACCACTCTCTTCGGATTTGATTTGGCGGTCTCCACAAAGCTGCGCATCAGTTTGTTGTCCAGACCCATCAGCTGATGAAGCTGCGCACGGTAGGCGTCGAAGTTTTCGATCGGCTGAGTTGCGACCCCTGACTCCATCGCTCCCCTCGCCACCGCCGGTGCCACTACGAGCAGCAGGCGGGGATCGACAGGTTTCGGAAGTATATAGTCACGCCCGAATGTAATGTTGGTCATGCCGTAAGCAGCATTTACAACCGACGGCACGGGACGCTTCGCGAGATCTGCTATCGCATGGACAGCGCTTAGCTTCATCTCTTCATTGATGGTTGTAGCGCCACAGTCAAGTGCTCCACGGAATATGTAGGGGAATCCCAGCACATTGTTTATCTGGTTGGGGTAGTCGGAGCGGCCGGTGGCAAAAATTAAGTCGGGACGAGATGCTATAGCTTTCTCGTAGGAGATCTCCGGATCGGGATTAGCAAGAGCGAATACGATAGGCTTCTCAGCCATGGACTGAACCATTTCGGTTGTCACAACATCTTTTACTGACAGACCGAGGAACACATCGGCTCCCTTCATTGCCTCGGCAAGAGTGGTGATGGGACGATTAGTAGCAAATTCGGCTTTCTGTGGATTCAGATCTTTGCGTGAAGTATTGATGACGCCCTTGCTGTCGCACATCACCACATTCTCGGGCTTGATGCCGAGGGCAATATAGAGGCGTGTGCACGACACTGCTGCCGCTCCCGCACCATTCACTACCAGCTTTACGTCGGCAATGTTCTTCCCTTGTATCTCAAGAGCGTTGAGCAGACCGGCAGCCGAAATGATGGCGGTGCCATGCTGATCGTCGTGCATCACAGGAATCGAGCACTCCTCCTTGAGTCTACGTTCTATCTCGAAGCATTCGGGTGCCTTGATATCCTCCAGATTGATGCCGCCGAATGTAGGAGCAAGTGCTTTCACTATCTCGACGAATTTAGCCGGATCCTTTTCGTTAACCTCGATGTCGAAGCAATCGAGTCCGGCGTAAATCTTGAAAAGAAGAGCCTTACCTTCCATAACCGGCTTACCGGCTTCAGCTCCGATGTCTCCGAGTCCAAGCACTGCCGTGCAGTTGGAGATCACAGCTACAAGATTTCCTTTATTTGTGTACTTGTACACGTCGCTTTTATTTTCTTTGATCTCAAGGCATGGATAGGCGACGCCGGGCGAATAGGCAAGCGCCAGATCGTGTTGCGAGGAATAAGGTTTGGTCGGGACTACTTCAATTTTTCCGGGGCGTGGATAGCGGTGATAGTCAAGCGCCATCTCTTTTGTTACCTTTGACATATATACCTTTTATAGAATGTTTTGAAATCTGTTAACTCTTTTCATGACAAAATTAATAAAAAATTGTTGACCGCACAGCATTTTTTCTGACAATTTGACAAAAAAGCGAGGCGGGCTTCGCTTTTGTGCGAATCGTCCGTCTCGCTCATGTTCATTTCTGGTGAGTTTTGTCAGTCACGGTCGGCATAGAGGAAGTTTCCCTGAAGATCAAAGTGCAGATCTTCACCATCCAGAAGCTCGGCTTCATAACCGGTGAGATGGCGCGACAGCTCATTGATACCCGACTGGGGGTAATAAGTGACGACATAATGTGCGATTTCCACTGGCGCGATACCCTCGGGAATCATCTTGCCGCGGGGAGCATCTACGTCAACCCAGTTACCCTCGACGTCAAATTCCACTTCATATCCGCTCGAAAAATGCACGTCGTACACCGCAAGCGTATGCTCCGCATCTTTTTCTACTTTAGTCACTTTATCCGTAGGAAAATAAGTTGAGATGAAAGTTCTGGCGGCTTGAGGCAATTCTGTGGTCGATATCACTTTGTCGTCATTATCGTCGGAGCAGCTTGTAAATGCCGCCACTGCCATTAAGGCTACCGCCATAAGTGAAAGTAATTTTTTCATAGTGTGTGTTTTGATAGATAGAGAGTAGTAATGGAGTAAGTATAAATTGTTTTTATCTTTCAACATTTCTCAGCAGCATAAAGTTCAACCGACATAGTGCATGACAATAGAACATGAGCAATACTTCGGAGGTGATTGCCATGCTATGAAAATTTTGAGGCTATCAAGATTTTTTCCTTCATTTTGTCAACTTTCCTCTTCCCTTAAGCGTTATAAGAAAAACACAAATTCAACTAAATATTAAATATATCATTAAATAAATTTTAAATATATCATTACATTATGAAAGACCTTAAAGGAACTAAAACAGAGGAATGTCTGAAGCTTGCTCTCGCAGGCGAATCTCAGGCTTGTGTGAACTACTCTTTCTATGCCAAGCAGGCAAAGAAGGACGGTTACGAGCAGATCGGTGCCATCTTCAGCGAGACTTCTCAGAACGAACATGCTCATGCCAAGATCTGGTTCAAGCTCCTTCATGGCGGAGAAATGCCCGCTACTCCCGAGAACCTTGTTGCTGCAGCAGCAGGTGAAGAGTATGAATACGTGGATATGTACAAGAACTTTGCCGCAACTGCCCGTGAAGAAGGATTCGATGACATTGCTCGCCTTTTTGAGCGCGTAGGTGAAATCGAGCGTCACCACATGGAGCGCTATCGCAAGCTCCTCTCCAACATTGAGGAAGGCATCGTATTCTCACGCGAAGGCGACTGCGTATGGATGTGCCGTGAATGTGGCAACATTCACGTCGGCAAGAAAGCCCCCGAAGTTTGCCCGGTTTGCAGCCACCCGCAGGCTTACTTCGAACTCCGCCCCGACAACTACTGATCCGACATTCCGAACCGTTATTCAGCGATGTGCCCCATGCACATCGCTTTTTTTGTGCGATTTTGAATCCAATAATTCGCGATCTGATATTCAGCGGATGAGGGCTCGCCCAGCCCATACACAGAGAATGCCGAACACTACGCTTAGCGTCAGATAAAGTGCGAACGTCCACCACTCTCCCTTCTCTCCAAGCATCCACATCTCGTTGGCAAAAGTCGAAAACGTCGTAAATCCTCCACAAAATCCCGTTACAAGCAGAAGATTGTGATTGTGATTAAGAAGATTGGTATGCTCCAGCAGTCCAAAAAGCAATCCGATAATGAAACACCCTATGATATTCACCATAAATGTACCCAACGGGAATGCACCGTGCCAGAAGCTCATTGTCAGGCGGCTGACGAGATAGCGTCCAGCAGCTCCCACAAATCCGCCGCTACCTATAATGATTAAGTCCTTAAGCATAACATGAATTCCATATTATATTTTAACCCTACTGATTTAACGTTGATCTCAACCATTTATTTTGATAGCAACTTTTTTCATTTTCATGTTATGTAACATATTCACGTATGATGGAAATATGAAATAAAATTCATAATTTGCGGTCGAAAATGATAGTGAAACTCATCAGGCTCTCACATTTTTCTACAATGCGATGCATGGTATCATCATATTTCAACTATCGAATTTTATTCTAACTCATTAATACCTACACTACCATGAAGGTCTACAAAACCAACGAAATCAAAAACATTGCCCTGCTTGGAAGCAAGGGATCTGGTAAAACCACACTCGCCGAAGCAATGCTTTACGAGTGTGGAGTCATAAAACGTCGAGGCTCCGTGGAGGCTAAGAACACTGTTTGTGACTATTTTCCCGTTGAAAAAGAATACGGATATTCTGTATTTTCATCAATTTTTTATGCCGAATTCCTCGGTAAGAAAATCAATGTAATCGACTGCCCGGGTAGCGATGACTTCGTTGGCAACGCAATCACAGCCCTCAACGTCACCGACACTGCCGTCATCCTTGTCGACGCCCAGTACGGCGTGGAGGTAGGCACACAGAACATCTACCGCACTGCCGTCTCTCAGCGCAAGCCTGTAATCTTCGCCATGAACCAGCTTGACGGCGAAAAAGCCGATTACGACAACGTTCTTGAGCAGATGCGCGAGATCTTCGGTAAGAAAGTTATTCCCATCCAGTATCCCATCGTCAGCGGTCCCGGATTCAATTCCATGATCGACGTTCTTCTTATGAAGAAATACTCATGGGGACCTGAAGGCGGCGTGCCTAAGATCGAGGAAATTCCGGCGGAGGAAATGGAAAAGGCTCATGAACTGCATCAGCACCTCGTGGAAGCCGCTGCTGAAAATGACGAGACCCTCATGGAGAAATTCTTCGACCAGGGGCATCTCACCGAGGACGAAATGCGCGAAGGCATCCGTAAAGGTCTCATCGACCGTTCCATCATGCCCGTATTCTGCGTCAGCGCCCTCAAGGACATGGGCGTGCGCCGTATGATGGAATTCCTCGGCAACGTCGTCCCCTTCGTTGAGGAAATGCCCGCTCCCGTCGACACCGCCGGCAACCCCGTGCGTCCTGACAGCGAAGGCCCCCTCTCGATCTTCATGTTCAAGACCACCGTTGAGCCCCACATCGGCGAAGTCCAGTATTTCAAAGTAATGTCAGGCACGCTCACCACGGGTATCGATCTGGATAATGTCGACCGTGGCTCAAAGGAGCGCATCTCTCAGATGTTCTGTGTTTGCGGTCAGCTCCGCGAACCCGTCGACAAGCTCTGTGCTGGCGACATCGGCGCCACCGTCAAGCTCAAGGACGTCCGCACCGGCAATACCCTCGACGCTCGCGGCTGCGACTTTGCATTCGACTTCATCAAATATCCCGCGCCCAAGTACCAGCGCGCTATCCGTCCCGCCAACGAGGCTGACGCTGAAAAGCTTGCCGGTATCCTCACCCGCATGCACGAGGAGGATCCTACCTGGGAAGTAACTCAGTCAAAGGAGCTTAAGCAGACAATCCTCTCCGGACAGGGCGAATTCCATCTCCGCACCCTCAAATGGCGCGTCGAGAACAACGACAAACTCCCCATCATCTTCGAAGAGCCCCGCGTGCCCTATCGTGAGACCATCACCAAGGCTGCCCGCGCCGACTATCGCCACAAGAAGCAATCAGGCGGTTCAGGTCAGTTCGGAGAAGTCCACCTCATTATCGAGCCCTACACCGAGGGAATGCCCGTACCCGACACATATCGCTTCGGCAATCAGGAGTTCAAGCTCAACGTCCGCGACACCCAGGAGATACCCCTCGAATGGGGCGGCAAGCTTGTCGTATGCAACTGCATCGTAGGCGGAGCCATCGACGCACGTTTCATCCCCGCCATCGTCAAGGGTCTTATGGACCGAATGGAACAAGGTCCCCTCACCGGCTCCTACGCCCGCGACGTCCGCGTCCTCATCTACGACGGCAAGATGCACCCCGTTGATTCCAACGAAATCTCTTTCCGCCTCGCAGGCCGCAACGCCTTCTCTGAGGCATTCCGCAACGCCGCACCCAAGATTCTTGAGCCCGTTTACGACGTTGAAGTCATGGTGCCCGCCGACGTAATGGGCGACGTAATGAGCGACCTGCAGGGACGCCGTGCCATCATCATGGGCATGTCAAGCGAAAACGGATTCGAGAAAATCTCCGCACGCGTTCCCCTCAAGGAGATGGCATCCTACTCCACCGCCCTCTCATCCATTACCGGCGGACGCTCCTCATTCACAATGAAGTTTGCTTCCTACGAACTCGTGCCCTCCGACGTTCAGGAGAAGCTTCTCAAGGAGTATGCAGCCAAAAACGTCGAAGACTGATCTCATCTCCTGCTGAGAAACATGACACTTACAATCACTAATTGATTACACACTCCCGACTGAGGGGAGAGGACGCACACAGAAGCTGTCCTCTCCCCCTTTCATTCGCTTCACCCCCGCATCACTATTCTAACTTTTCAACACAATGAAACTAAAAAAAATCCTGTCCATCACCCTCCTCTCCGCCGCATCTCTCACCTCTACCGCCCAGTTCCCCGGCGCACCCGCACCCGCCCGTACCCCCGACTGGGCTAACGTCGACTATGCCGGTGACGGTATCACCGGACATCTCATGGATATCTATAGCCCCGACCCTGACGGACACGACACCCATCCCCTAATCGTCCTCATCTACGGCAGCGCCTGGTTCGGCAACGACGGAAAAGGCTACGCCTACGCCTCCCTTGGCGAACAGCTCCGCCAGGCAGGATTCACAGTGGCGTCGATCAACCATCGTGCATCCACCGAAGCCCGCTTTCCCGCGCAGATCAACGACGTAAAGGGAGCTATCCGTTATCTCCGCGCCAACGCCGATAAATACGCTATCGACACCACCTTCGTCGGAATCACCGGATTCTCCTCCGGCGGTCATCTCTCCTCCATGGCAGGCGTCACCAACGGAGTTTCCACCCTCACCGCCGGCGAAACGACTCTTGACATCGAAGGCAACATCGGTGGCAACCTCAACCACTCCAGCAGCGTCAACGCAGTTGTCGACTGGTTCGGACCAATCGACATGTCGCGCATGGAAGATTGTGCCACAGTTAAAGCGGCCGACTCGCCTGAAGCCGTTCTCATTGGCGGGGCACCAGCAGATCTCCCCGACATGGTAACGCTCATCAGCCCCATCAACTACGTCAATGCCTCCTGTCCCCCCTTCATCGTCATCCACGGCGATGCCGACAACGTAGTTCCCTACTGTCAGGGACAATACATGTCCGACGCACTACGTCAGGCAGGAGTCCTCACCGACTTTATCACCGTACCCGGAGGAGGTCATGGTCCTGTCACATTCAACGACGACACATTCCGCGCCATGACTGAATTTTTCCGAGCACAGGCAGGACTCTGATCCCCTATTTCAACCACCCGATTAGCCCCGCAATAAAAAAATTTCCGGCGAATCGTTGCATAATTCAAGCAAAACACCTACCTTTGCAACGCTTTTCAAAAGAAGCATCCAAATTATTCACGGATGATTCGCTAGCTCAGCTGGTAGAGCACAACACTTTTAATGTTGGGGTCCTGGGT
>CAMWPM010000002.1 GCA_947176235.1 uncultured Bacteroidales bacterium
AGTGCAAAGGTAGTAACTTTTCCCCACTCCACCAAATATTTTTACAACTATTTTTCACTCAAACCCCAACCTTCTCTACGCACCCCTAATTATCAAATGATTACAATAATATTTTTTCGCGCCATACGATCAACGTCTAACATTAAACAACCCATGACAAACCAACCACCAAGCCCGCGATAAAACCTCTTAAATACTATCGACCAATCATCTCCACCTTAGAAAATAAAACATCACACCCCTCATTCTTAAGGAATAGCATATAAACCTGAACAAAAATCACATTAAAATTATGAAAGAAAATGCATTCGACAACCTCTGCTCCATCTAAAACAGAAGTCTGTCTCTGATTTTTTTGAAAATCCTGCAATACCGACCAAATAAACATTCCCCCCTGACAATCCTTCTTTTGGCTGTGGCAGCCTGCCTCTCATTCGCCCATACCAACCCAATTCTAAGTATATTTATACCATAATTAACTTTTCTTTTGCGGCTTTATTGAAAAAGAATGAGATAAATCCAAAAAAAATGACTACCTTTGCAAATCTTTAGGCTACAATTGCCCTCGCATTTGTACCCAACTTTTCGGGCAGGGAATATTCCCTTTGCCTCTTATCTATAACCACTTTATTAATGAGTAAAGGAAAGATTCTCTACATTTCTCAGGAAATCACACCCTACCTCCCTGCCAACGTTATATCTTCGTTAGGGCAGAAACTTCCGCAGTCTCTTCAAGAGCGCGGATACGAGGTGAGAACATTCATGCCGAAATATGGATGCATCAACGAGCGCCGGAATCAGCTCCATGAAGTAATCCGCCTCTCTGGTATGAACCTAATAATTGATGACACCGACCACCCGCTCATCATTAAAGTGGCGACTCTCCAGCCGTCAAGAATGCAGGTCTACTTCATCGATAGTGACGATTATTTCGTACATCATGGAACTCCGGAGCTTGAAATCAACATCAGTCCTGAGGATAATGACGAGCGTATAATGTTTTTTGCACGTGGCGTCATAGAGACCGTTAAAAAATTGCGTTGGGAACCGGCACTCATCCACTGCACTGGTTGGGTTACCGCGCTCGCACCGCTCTATCTCAAGAGCAAATACAGCGACGACCCCTCTTTCCGCAACTCCAAGATAGTCCTCTCATTAATTGATGACGATTTTGACGGCACCCTCGATCCCCGTATGCTCGAAAAGCTCAAGATGGACGGACTTTCCGATTCTCAGCTTTCAGCCATAGCCGACAATCCCGTCAACGCCATCGCGCTCAAAAAACTCGCTGTCGATCATTCCGATGCCATCGTAATCAGTTCAAAAGACATTCCTCTGGAACTCGCTGAATACGTTCACGCTTCTGGAAAACCTGTTCTTGAGGCACCGACCGACAACGAAGATTTCATCGAGCTTCACGCAAAGTTCTATGAGTCGTTATTCAACGATTGATTTTCATCATGAAACTGTCACTCATCCATCTTCTTCCCATCGGAGGGCTCATTTCTCTCGCCATTTCATCATGTGGCGACACTTCCAACATAGGTAGCTCTCTTATTTCCGACGAAGTCAGCATTATTGTCGACTCTTCTTTCGTGGCAACCGGTCGAACCGCCGACAATTCCCAAGTTCAGGCACGCACGATAACTCAGCTTCTTGGCATAATTAATGCCGGCGAATACGGCACGCTATCTTCCGATTTCGTCACACAGTTCATGCCGGCTGGAAGCATCGACACAACCGGCATCACTTCTGATAATATCGACTCCGTTAAGCTTATTTTCTCTATTCCTAACGGAGCTTATGTTGGTGACTCCCTTATTCCTATGGGGCTAAAAGTGTTCCCGCTCACCAAATCCCTCCCCTCGCCCATCTACAGCGACTTCGATCCATCAGACTATTATGATCCTTCCGCTCCGCTTTCAAGCAAGATCTATGCATGTAACGCTCTGGGTGAAAAGGACTCTGTAGCGGCCCTTGACGCCCGATACATTTTTGTAGATCTGCCCGCCTCACTCGGAAAGCGACTCTACGATGCCTACGTTTCGGATCCCGCTGTCTACCAGTCCCCCATATCATTCTCCAGGATTTTTCCCGGTTTATACGTTTCCAACAGTTACGGTTCAGGACGTGTCGTAAAGATTCAGAATACACTGCTCCGTCTCTACTACCACCGTACTTTCCACAAAGCCGATAAAGATAGTACGGCGCGCTATTACGGCAACTATTATGCCGTAACCCCGGAGATAATCTCCAACAATATCATTGACTATAAGATGAGCCAGCCTCTCTCCGATCGTATTCGGAGCGGAGAACAGATTATTATTGCTCCTGCAGGAACTGACATCGACGTGGAATTCCCCGCAAAGGACATTATCAACTTCTACAAGGCTAATTCCGGACCTCTTTCCGTCATCAATTCATTGTCTTTCAGTATTCCGGCTGAATATTTGACAAATAATTACGGAATCCTTCCCCCCGACAATCTCCTCCTCGTCCTCAAAAATAAAAAGGACAAATTCTTTGCCGATAACCTTGTCAACGATAATGTTTCGTCATTCTATGCCACTTTTGACCGTGAGAAGATGTGCTACACTTTCTCCGACATGCGTGGCTACATTCTCGACGTCCTCGGTAAAGATAATCTGACCCCCGACGACTACACATTCTCTCTCACCCCTGTAATCGTCACAGTTTCAACCAACCAGACTTCATATTACCAGACATCAACCTACGTAAGCGATATTTCTCCCTACATGGAGACACCCGCAATGGTAAAACTTTCTGTAGAAAAAGCAAAAATTATCTTCACATATAGCAAACAATCCATAAAAAATTAATATCTTTGCACTGTCGTTAGCCAATAGGGCTGTCGATATAATCAGCCGCAATAGCTCAGTCGGTAGAGCATTTCATTCGTAACGAAAAGGTCGTGGGTTCGAGTCCCACTCGCGGCTCAACATAATAAGCTGGAGATCAATCGATTTCCAGCTTATTGAATATTTGATGTGTTCATCAGCTTACAAAATCGGGACCATGAACATAACGAACGAAACTACTCCTATGCGAATCGATGTCGATGCCGTGCTCCGCCAGCGACTCGGCACCAAATACCGCCGTATCCCACGGTTTGTCATCCGGGCTCTCGAAAAGATAGTCTGTCAGGATAAACTTAACAGGCTTCTGAAAGAAAATGCACAATTTCAGGGAGCCGACTTCTGCCACGGCGTTTTATCCTCTCTTGGCATCACAGTTTCGGTAAGTCACCCGGAGCGACTTCCGAAAGCACCTGACTCTGACATGCGATGCATTTTTGCCTGCAATCATCCCCTTGGAGGACTCGACGGCATGGCTCTCATCGACTACTTTACATCCATATCACCCACCGGTCGGGTATGGTTTGTTGTCAACGATCTCCTTATGGCTGTCACACCGCTCCGTTGCGTTTTTCTCCCCGTCAATAAGCATGGCAGGCAGTCACGTGAAGCAGCCTTACGCATTGAAGAAGCGTTCAGCGGACCCGATCCAATCCTTGTTTTCCCCGCAGGACTCGTATCACGGAAGCAGAAAGGCGGGATATTTGACCTCGCCTGGAACAAAATGTTTATCCAGAAAGCCATCCAGTACCGTCGCGACATTATTCCTTTGCATTTTAGTGGGCGTAATTCATCTTTTTTTTATAACTTTGCCCTTGCGCGCAAACGTCTCGGTATTAAATTCAACATTGAGATGATTTTGCTCCCGCGCGAAATATTCAACAACACCGGCGCACGTTTCATCGTCACTCCTGGCGATCGCATCCCCTGGCAGGAGCTCGTGGGTGGATCTGACGCCGCTAAAACGGCCTCCTCCATAAGGCAAAAGGTATATCAACTCGCTGAAGATGAACCAACAACCGATCATCCCTCCCGTTCCCACTCACCTGCTTGAAGCTGAGCTTACCCAGGAGCGCTTCCTTCGTGTCACTAACAAAGGTAGCAACCTCATATTTGTTGTCGACGCTTTCAATGCCCCTAACGTTATGAAAGAAGTCGGTCGACTTCGCGAAATCGCATTCCGGCATGGTGGCGGCGGCACAGGACTTGAATGTGACATCGATGAGTTCGATACCATGCAGCCACCTTGCAAGCAGCTAATAGTTTGGGATCCGGAAGAAAAAATGATTCTTGGCGGTTATCGCTTTATCCTCGGGAAAGACATTGTTATCCGTCCTGACGGCTCTCCGCGCATTGCCACTGCCCATCTATTCCACTTCTCCCAACGCTTTATCCGAGACTATCTGCCCTACACCATTGAGCTCGGCAGATCATTCGTCCGGCTCGAATTCCAATCCTCTCGCGCAGGCAACCGTGGTAAGGCGATTTTCGTCCTCGATAACCTTTGGGACGGGCTGGGCGCGCTCACCGTTCTCCACCCCGAAGTCAAGTATCTTTTTGGCAAAATGACGATGTATCCCAATTACAACGCTGACTGTCGCAACATGATCCTGTATTTCCTGATGAAATACTTCCCCGACAGCGATGCACTCGTCACCCCTCTCACTCCACTCGCCACCGGTATGGATCTCAATGAAATGGCGAAAAACTTCACAGCAGATAATTTCAAAGGTGATTACCGCATCCTCAACACTCTCATCCGAGAGTATGGCATCAACATTCCCCCTCTCGTCAACGCCTATATGAGCCTCTCTCCCACCATGAAAGTATTCGGGACCGCTATCAATCATGAGTTTGGCGAAGTAGAGGAAACCGGAATTTTCCTTGCTATTTCCGACATTTTCGAAGATAAGAAGCAGCGCCACATCGGCACCTTCGTCCACTGATTTTCATCTCATCACCTCAATCCATCCCTCCCCATGTTTCCCACGCTGACCGCCCGCACACTTCGCGTATCAATATTTTCGGCACTGACAGTCCTTGCATCAATGCCGGTTTTTGCTCAATTGCCGGTCGAGACGCAGTTTTCCCTCTCTGCCGGAGCCGGTAGCAGCGATTTCGCCCCCTACTACATAGCCTCCAACCGCCATGCCACAGTCACGCAATCCGGCAACACTCTGCTGCAGGCTGCCGCACGCCACAGCATGGATTCCACATCGCGTTTCAGCTGGGGTGCCGGAATTGAACTTTGGGGCGGATGGACATCGACTGCTGATTATCAGCGCTATAATCCTGAAGGAATTAAAGTTGTCAACCCTCAGCACCCGGGTCGTGTGTGGCTTCAGCAGCTTTACGGTGAAGTCAAGTGGCGTTCACTCTTCTTCTCTCTGGGTATGAAGCAACGGGAATCGGCACTGCTCAACTTTGCCCTCTCAAGCGGCGACTTGGTTGAAAGTGGAAACGCACGCCCCATTCCCCAGGCACGTGCCGGATTTATCGATTTTCAGGACGTCCCTTTCACTAAAGGATGGCTTCAGATTCAGGGTGAATTGGCTTATGGTAAGTATGCCGACAACAAGTGGCTTGAAAACCACTATAACTACGATAACTGGCATCTTAATAAAGGAGCTTTCTACGTCTATCGGCGTCTCTATTTCCGCGTCGCCCCCCGTCGTCGTCTCTCCCTCACCCTCGGCATGCAGGCTGCCGGACAGATCGGAGGTAACACGTCCTGGTGGAATAAAGGTGGCTGGGTATCAGGCGTAAAAAACAAAGCCTCACTTTTTGATCTCATCAAAATGGCTGTACCCGTCGGAGGTAACAATGGCGGGAGTGAATACTATGATGGCAACAATCTTGGATCGTGGGATATTTTGGCACGCTACAAGTTTACCTCCGGCCATGTCCTCAAAGCCTATCTCCAGAAACCCTGGGAAAAAGGTTCAGGAATAGGATGGGCTAACGGCTTTGACGGCGTTTGGGGACTGGAATATAAATCTCCTGCGGCATCCTGGATTGACGGAGCCGTTATCGAATACATTGATTTCACCAATCAGTCCGGACCAATCCATTGGTCTCCCGGTGATTCACCCGGCACCACAATCACCACCAACTCCAATGGTGGTGAGCAGTACTACAATAACAACATTTACAACTCCTATGCCAACTACGGCATGTCGATCGGTACCCCTTTCCTCCCCGCGCCCATCTACAATCTCGATGGCTATATGGCGTATGTCGACAACCGTGTTCGCGGATTTCATATCGGCGTCAACGGCACCATCATGCCCCGCCTCACCTATCGCATCCTCGCATCTTTCCGTAAAAGTTGGGGCGACGGACGAGTTCCCCGTTCCCATGCCGTCGATTGCACTTCCTGGATGATCGAAGGATCCTATCTTCTTCCACGCATCCCCGGGCTCTCTGTCAATCTTCAGTTGGCGATGGATCGAGGCAACATGTTGGGTGACAGATTCGGCACTCTCATTACATTCCGTTATAACCGTATTTTCGATAAAAAATGAAACGCCTCTCCACCTTCCTCCCCCGCCCCCTCTTCGGTCTGCTTCTTGTCATCACGTTGCTTGTCACGCCCTCATGCACTCATAATGGCGGCGACCTTGATGGACTGTTCGGCACTTGGCATCTTGACCGCATAACGATCGACGGACAGCCCGACAAAGCCTATGACGGCACAATAATCTGGAAATTTCAGTTCGATGTTGTTGCCATGATGCCCACAGATGATGCTCAGCATCAACGTTTCGAGGGATGGGGTACATGGAGTTTTGCTCCGGACGACCACAAAGTTCTTCTGCTCCATTATATCCATTACGACGATAAGCGGGAGCCGGGCGATCCATTCTACTCTCCCTTACCCGCCACTCACCTCCCCGCGGGAGAACTTGCTCTGGACATTGATCACCTCGGGTCATCAGGAATGCAACTCACCTATCATGACCCGTCGACTTCCACCGCCTACACGTATTATTTCACGAAATGGTGATCCTCCTCAACATTTTGCCACTCGTCTCCCGTCATTCTTAGATATTTGTATGTTCCTCCCAACATTATCCGTTATTAATGTTGCGGAGGACATCGTTTTTTTGTACCTTTGCATGATTTTAAGCAGACGTATCTGTTTCAGTGCTATTTACTGCTTAAAAGTCAGCAACTTATCTCATTGTAATCAATTATCACCAATCAATTCGATATGCAGCAGTTGCGACGCGCTCTCCTCATTCTTGAGGATGGCACCACATTTGAAGGTAAATCGTTCGGTCACGAATCCTCCACAGCCGGCGAAGTAGTTTTTAACACCGCGATGACCGGTTACCCCGAGAGCCTAACCGATCCCTCCTATGAAGGGCAGATTCTCGTCACCACCTATCCCATCCTTGGAAATTATGGCGTACCGCCGCGACGCGAAAAAGATGATGTCAGCGAATTTTACGAAAGCGACCACATCCACTGCAAGGCGATAATCGCACAGGACTATACCCCCGACCATTCTCACTGGCAGGCGAATCGTGCACTTGGCGAGTGGCTTAAGGAAGAAAAGATACCAGGAGTATTCGGAATCGACACTCGAGCCCTCACAAAGCACCTTCGTGAAAAAGGATCGATGCTTGGGAAAATTATTATCGGCGATCATGTCGATCCCGACTCAATCCCATTCTACGATCCGAACAAGGAAAACCTGGTCGGGAAAGTTAGCTGTAAGGACGTCGAGGTCCACGGTGAGGGTGAAAAGACAGTCGTACTTGTCGACTGCGGCACCAAACATAATATTATCCGTTGCCTCACACGCCGAGGTGTCAAAGTGATTCGTGTCCCCTGGAATTACGATTTTACATCAATCCCTTACGACGGTCTGTTCATCTCCAATGGACCCGGCAATCCCGATATGGCTGAAGAGACCGTCATCAATATCCGTAAGGCAATTGAGCTTGGCAAACCAATCTGTGGCATCTGCATGGGCAACCAGCTTCTATCTAAGGCTGCTGGCGCCAGAACCTACAAGCTGAAATATGGTCACCGCAGCCACAACCAGCCCGTTCGTAAGGTTGGCACCGACACCTGCTTTGTCACTTCTCAGAACCACGGCTTTGCCGTCGATTCCGCCACACTTCCTGACGATTGGGAACCACTCTTCATCAACATGAACGACGGTACGAACGAAGGGATTCGCCACAAATCCCGCCCCTTCTTCTCTGCCCAGTTCCACCCCGAAGCGAGCAGCGGTCCCAAGGACACTGAATTTCTCTTTGACGATTTCATCAAAATGCTCTAATCCACCTTTTTCTGCTTACAATTATGAAGGATAATAATATTAAGAAAGTATTGCTCCTCGGTAGCGGCGCACTCAAGATTGGTGAAGCCGGTGAATTTGATTACTCAGGCTCACAGGCGCTGAAAGCGATGAAAGAGGAAGGAATCGAGACGGTCCTTATCAATCCTAATATCGCAACTGTGCAGACCTCCGATGGTTTCGCCGACAAAATCTATTTCCTCCCGGTCACCCCGTACTTTGTTCAGAAAGTTATCGAAAAGGAGCGTCCCCAGGGCATCCTGCTTGCGTTTGGTGGTCAGACAGCCCTTAACTGTGGTGTGGCTCTTTACGAACAGGGAATACTGGAAAAATATGACGTCAAGGTACTCGGCACCCCAGTGCAGGCAATTATGGACACCGAGGATCGCGAACTATTTGTCAGAAAGCTTGATGAAATCGGCGTAAAGACAATCAAAAGCGAAGCTGTCAACACCGTCGGCGATGCACTTAAGGCAGCCGCTCAGCTTGGCTACCCCGTCATCGTGCGCGCCGCCTACGCGCTGGGCGGACTCGGCTCCGGATTCTGCGACAATGAGCAGGAACTCATAGCTCTTGCTGAAAAGGCTCTTTCTTTCTCCCCGCAGGTACTTGTCGAGAAATCCCTCAAGGGCTGGAAAGAAGTTGAATATGAAGTGGTGCGCGACCGTTTCGACAACTGTATTACAGTCTGCAACATGGAGAACTTCGACCCCCTCGGCATCCACACCGGTGAAAGCATCGTTGTTGCACCCTCACAGACTCTTTCCAACGAAGACTATCACTACCTCCGCAAACTCGCCATCCGTATTATCCGACACATTGGTATCGTGGGTGAATGTAACGTACAGTATGCTTTCGACCCCGAGTCGATGGACTATCGTGTCATCGAGGTAAATGCTCGTCTTAGCCGATCATCAGCCCTTGCTTCCAAAGCTACAGGTTATCCCCTCGCTTTTGTTGCCGCCAAACTTGGTCTTGGCTATGGACTTTTCGATCTCAAGAACTCTGTGACCAAAGAGACCTCAGCTTTCTTCGAGCCGGCACTTGATTATATCGTATGCAAGATTCCGCGTTGGGATCTCGGCAAATTCCATGGTGTACGCCGAGAGATTGGCTCATCCATGAAGTCAGTGGGTGAGGTGATGGCAATTGGACGTACCTTCGAAGAAGCAATTCAGAAGGGTCTGCGCATGATCGGACAGGGCATGCACGGATTTGTCGGTAATAAGGAAATCAACATCCCCGACATTGACCATGCCCTGAAGGATCCTACCGATAAGCGCATATTTGTCATTTCAAAGGCTATGCAGCAGGGATATACCATCGACACCATTCACGATCTCACCAAGATCGACAAGTGGTTCCTCCACAAGCTCCACAACATCATTGTTACCGAGCGTGAACTTGATCAGTTTGACACTGTCGATTCCCTCCCGGCTCCACTGCTTCGCCTTGCCAAGCAACAGGGTTTCAGCGACTTCCAGATAGCCCGTTCTATCCTTAAAGGTACTATGCAGGATCCTACCGTAGCCAACAAGCTCGTGCGTGATTATCGTAAGAGCCTCGGCATAGTTCCGGTCGTAAAACAGATCGACACCCTTGCTGCCGAATATCCTGCTCAGACCAACTATCTCTATCTGACATACAACGGATCCGAGAACGATGTCCGTTATCTCCACGACCATCGTTCCATTGTTGTCCTCGGTTCGGGAGCCTACCGTATCGGAAGCTCTGTCGAATTTGACTGGTGCTCTGTCAATGCACTTATGACCGTCAAAAAAGAAGGTTGGCGCTCGGTGATGATCAACTACAATCCCGAGACCGTGTCAACCGACTACGACATGTGCGATCGCCTATACTTCGACGAACTCACATTCGAGCGCGTCATGGACATTCTTGACCTTGAGCAGCCTCATGGTGTCATCCTATCGGTAGGAGGTCAGATCCCCAACAATCTTGCCACCCGACTCGACGACGAAAAGATCAACATTCTCGGCACATCGGCAACAAGCATTGACAACGCTGAGGACCGCCACAAATTCTCGGCTATGCTTGACCGCCTCGGAATCGATCAGCCACGCTGGCGCGAACTCACAAGCTTCGAGGACATCCACAAGTTCATCGACGAAGTCGGCTTCCCGGTTCTGGTTCGCCCCAGCTATGTCCTTTCAGGTGCCGCTATGAACGTCTGCTCCAACAACGAGGAGCTTGAGCGATTCCTGCGCCTCGCCGCCAACGTCTCCAAGCAGCATCCCGTCGTTGTCACAGAGTTCATTCAGCATGCCAAGGAGATCGAAATGGACGCTGTGGCATCCAACGGCGAGATTATAGCCTATGCTATCTCCGAGCACATTGAGTTTGCGGGCGTTCACTCCGGCGATGCCACGATCCAGTTCCCGCCACAGAAACTTTACGTCGAGACGATGCGACGCATCAAGAAAGTGTCCGGTGCCATCGCTAAGGCACTCAACATTTCTGGTCCGTTCAACATTCAGTATCTTGCAAAAAACAACGATATTAAGGTAATCGAATGTAACCTCCGGGCATCCCGATCATTCCCCTTTGTTTCAAAGGTGCTGAAGATCAACTTCATCGAACTCGCCACCAAAGTAATGCTCGGTTTGCCGGTCGAAAAACCCCACAAGAACGCCTTCGACCTCGACTATGTCGGCATAAAAGCCTCTCAGTTCAGCTTCTCCCGTCTGCAGGGAGCTGACCCCGTGTTGGGAGTCGACATGTCATCCACCGGTGAGGTCGGATGTATCGGAGTTGACACCGATGAGGCCATCCTTAAGTCAATGCTCTCTGTTGGTTACCAGATTCCCCGCCGTTCGGTTCTGCTCTCCACTGGATCCCCAAAACAGAAAGCCGACATGCTCGATGCCGCTCATCGTCTTCACAACAATGGGTTCCGGCTCTACGCCACAGGTGGTACTCATCAGTTCCTCACTGACAATGGTATTCCGGCTGTAAAAGTCTACTGGCCCAGCCAGAGTGACTGTCAGCCCCAGGCTATCGAGCTCCTGCATCAGAAGGAGATCGATTTGGTTGTGAATATTCCCAAGAATCTCACTTCCACCGAGTTGAGCAACGGATATAAGATTCGGCGCGCTGCCATTGACCTCAACGTCCCCCTCCTCACCAACGCCCGACTCGCATCAGCATTCATCCACGCTTTCACCACACTGCCCATCGACGACATTGAGATCAAGAGTTGGGATGAATACTAAACTTTGATCCTTTCGATATCCATTATATCTGACTGAAACGTTTTCATTCAATCGCACCACAGCTATCAGCTGCCTCCCCTTATATTATCAACTTACTATAACGGGGAGACAGCTGTTTTCGTATCAAGAAAATATTGTCTTACCATAATCAACTCCATTCGTGAAAAAACTAAAATTTATTCTGCCACTGTTACTGGGTATTGTGGCTTTTCAAGCATCAGCTAACACTCCACACGATAGCTTTATTATTTCCCATGATGGTCATTCATCTCCCATTGTTGTTGACTCCGCTGATTGGAAAGGCGTACTTATTGCCGCCGGAAATCTCGCTGAGGATATTTCAAAAGTTACTGGAATTAAGCCCGACGTTTTTCATCATACTCTCCCTCCCGACGGTCAGATAATAGTTGGTACAATCGGACGGTCAGCGGTGATTGATTCAATCGTAGCATGTGAAAAGCTTAATGTTGACTCTGTAAAGGGACAATGGGAATCCTACGTTATCGATGTCGTGGATGGTAACCTTGTCATTGCTGGAAGCGACAAGAGAGGTACGATCTACGGTATCTATGAGATCAGTAAACACATTGGTGTTTCCCCCTGGCATTTTTGGGCTGACGTTCCTGTTTCTCTCCGCGATGAACTTGTTTATAATAGTGGTAGACATATTCAGCCCTCGCCTAAAGTAAAATATCGTGGTATTTTCATAAATGACGAATGGCCTTCATTTGGAGGGTGGTCTACCCGATACTTTGGTGGAGTCAATTCCGGGCTTTATTGTTCTATTTTTGACCTCCTTCTTCGCCTGAAAGCCAACTATATGTGGCCCGCTATGTGGGATTCTCGGTTCAATGAGGATGACCCGCAGAGTCCCGTACTTGCCGATGAATACGGTATCGTGATGGGCACCAGCCATCACGAGCCTATGATGCGTGCACATAAAGAGTATGTATATCGAAAGGATTCTATTGGTCCCTGGGACTATTCAACTAATAAGGAAAACCTCGACAAATTCTTTCATGAAGGTCTTTATCGCAACCGCAATTTTGAAAATCTCGTGACTATTGGCATGAGAGGTGACGGCGACGTAGCCATGGGACGTGGTGACGACGAAGAAAACATTCGGGTTCTTCGTGACGTGATTGACGGACAGCGATCCATTATTTCCGACGTGTATGGAACCGAGGACGGAGTGCCGCAGCTTTGGGCGGTTTTCACCGAGGTCCAGCGCTACTACGATGCCGGATTCACTGTCCCCGACGACGTCACGGTTCTTCTATGTGACAATAATTGGGGATATATACGGAGGAAAGCGCCGGGTGTGAAGCGTAAAGGAGGATATGGCATGTATTATCATATTGATATGAATGGTGGCCCGTGGAACGATCGTTGGGTCAACACCTCCCCTCTTCCCAAAATCCGCGAGCAGCTTAATCTCGCATATAAGTCGGGAATTGACAATATATGGATTATCAACGTAGGTGATCTGAAACCCAAAGAATTGCCAATCGACTTCATTATGAATTATGCCTGGAATCCCGATTCAATTGGTCCGGGCGATGAAAAAGAATTCCTCCATAATTGGGCTGCTGACATTTTTGGTGGTCAGTATGCTTCTGAAATCGCGGATATTCTTGCTAAATACCCCAAATACAATCTTTGGCGTAAAGCTGAAGTGCAGATTCCCGGGATATTTAGCGTTGACAACTATGGAGAGATCGATCGAGTCGATTCTTTATGGAACGAATTGATAAATCAGGCAGATAAACTTCGTGAAAATATACCAGCACATCTCGACAATGCGTTTTATCAGCTCGTTTATTATCCTGCCGTAGCTTCGGCTAATGTATCACTGCTCTACAACGCCGTGACACGCAACAGACATTATGGCAAACTTGGCGACCCTCGCGCAAATCAATTTGCTGAGAGGGCGAAGGAGCTGTTTATCCGCGATTCGCTCCTGACCGATTACTATAATCATGTCATGGCTGATGGTAAATGGAATGGCATGATGCAGGATAAGCATATTGGTTATAGCCAATGGTTTATGCCCGACGACAACATTCTCCCCGCTCTTACTTATGTTGCACGGGACTCTGTTTCGGTAATCGATTCGCCGGTTAAGATTTCCGACGAATTTGCAATCGATGCCATTCATTATTCTCGCAATATTCCCGCTGGGAATCTCTCATGGGTTCTGCTGCCCGACCTTGGTCGTGGTGAGGGTTGCATGGGTATAAGTGATGTGACTGCCCCAAGTATGCCCAATGGCAATGGACCCACACTCGAGTATGACATTCTTCTGCCGGAATCCGTTGACTCTGTCCTTACGATTGCTGTTGGAATCCTGCCCACTCAGGATGTATGCCCTTCACGTGGACTTCGTATTGGTTTTTCCATTGATAATGACGACCTCCTCATCGTTGATGCCCGTCAGGGGCTTGTTGATACATTTGATGAATACACTCCGGAAAATCTCTCACGTTCTAAGGTCCTCTCTCCCCTTCCTGTACCCTCCCGTCTGACTCTAAGCGGATATCGTATGCCAATGCGAAATGAAGTCTTTGATAATATGCGTTGGCTTGAAATTACTCTACCTCCGGCTGCTCCCGGTCACCATACCCTGCGGCTCACGATGATTGACCCGGAGATCGTTTTGGAAAAAATTATCGTGAATCCCGACAATTCAGTCTACAGTTATTTTGGACCTCCATCCGAAAAATAATTATCGAATCTCACCATGAAAATATCTTTCAAGACCTCTGCGATTGCATTCATTCTCTCGGTCCCACCCGTTGCAATGTCTGCTTCTGATGTAATCCCGCTCAACGAAGGCTGGAAATTCCATCGCGGATTTCAAGCTTCCGAACACGAGATTGAGAACATTTCACTCCCGCATACGTGGAATCGTATGGATGCAATGTTCGGTAATAAGGACTACTACCGTGGACTGGCGAATTACATCCACACCCTGCCGGCTGGATTACGTGACGGCAATAATCGAGTATTCCTCAAAATTGGTAGCGCCCAGACAGTAGCAGATCTGTTTGTTGACAGCAAATTCGTGACTCAGCATCGTGGAGGTTACACAGCTTTTGTCACCGAACTGACCGAATTTCTTAAGCCTGATAGCGAAAGTAAGCTTGAGATTCGCGTCAGCAATGCTCCTACGCTTGACATCGCACCTGTTTGCGGCGATTTCAATATCTATGGAGGTCTGCCTCGCGGAGTCGAACTTATTGTCACCGGACCGGTAAGCATCGCTCACGATTTTTATGCTTCCGATGGAGTCTTTTTCACTCAGCGCGACGTCAACGACGAGAAAGCTCAACTTGACGTTCGCACCATTCTATCAGTTGCTCAGGATGCGTCTCTTAATGGACATGAACTCGAAGTATCTATCCTCGATGGTTCTGATGAAATCTGTAGCGGGACGATCCGACTCACTGATGGAATGACGGATATATCCGTGCCCTTGACAGTTGACAATCCCATTCTTTGGAATGGCACTGATTCTCCGCACCTCTATTTAGGCAAAGTACGCCTGCTGCGTAATGGCATCGAGATTGATTCACGCCAGACACAAATAGGGTTTCGCTTTTTCAGTGTCGATCCCGACAAGGGGTTTTTCCTCAACGGCACCAGCTACCGCCTCAACGGCGTCAATCGGCATGAAGATACAGCGGCACGAGCTTCTGCGCTCACATCTGCCGACCATAAAGAAGATGTAGCGCTGATACGCGAACTCGGGGCAAAGGCGGTTCGTCTTAGCCATTATCCCCAATCTCATGAATTTCTTGATCTCCTTGATGCCGAAGGGCTGATTGCATGGGTTGAGATTCCGTTTGTCAACGTCTATGTCAACAATCCTGCATTTGATGAAAATCTCAAGCAACAGCTCACGGAGATGATTTATCAGAACTACAATCATCCGTCCGTCATATCCTGGGGTCTGTTCAATGAGATCAATTCTGGGTGGCTCGATCGACCCTCAGCCATGGTTGTGACTCTCGATAGCATTGCCCATTCGCTTGATCCCACACGACTCACGATGGGTGCGAGCAATCAGAATGATGATTTCAACGGTTTAACCGACATCATCGCATTCAACAAATACTTTGGATGGTACGGTGGCGATCCCACGGAAATGGGGCGTTGGCTTGATGCGGAAAAAGAAGCCCACCCTGAAAGAAAAATCGGCATTAGTGAATATGGCGCCGGTGGCAGTGTTCTTCAGCAATCCGACTCACTGGCTCATCCTGAACCATGGGGACATTGGCATCCCGAGAACTGGCAGACTTACTACCACATCGAAAACTATCGGCAGCTTGCTGAGCGCCCCTGGCTATGGTGTAATCTGATATGGTGCATGTTTGACTTCGGAGTTGCATCCCGTAATGAAGGTGACACACCCGGACGCAACGACAAAGGTCTCGTCACCTACGATCGCAAGACGAAAAAGGATGCTTTCTATTTCTATAAGGCTAACTGGAACGATTCTGAGCCATTCGTATATATAGCAGGTCGCCGATCGCCTGTTAAGGGAGATATGATGAACGTTATGGCTTTCACCAACGACCACGGTGACGCAGAATTATTTGTCAACGGACACAGCGTTGGTAGCCGCACGCCCGACGAAGTCAACGTTCTCACCTGGCACGACGTAAAGATTCTTAATGATGGCGAAAACATCATTGAAGTTCGCACGACGCATGCATCTGATTCAATTAAAGTCCTTCCTTGCAAATCACTCTGATTTTGCACATTACTTTTCAATCCAAATAATCCGGTTTTCACTTTTGTTAAAGGGGCTTCTCAGCTTGAACCTGAGGAGCCCTTCTTATGTTATAAAGTAAAAACAACCCTTAACGAGTATTAAACAACACACAATCCTCTCATATCCTCCGATTACGTCATGAAACACACACTTCGCCATCTCCTCATCTTCTTCGCTATGATAGCCATGTTCGGCGCATGCTCTTCCAACTCACAGATTTGGGATGAGATGCCTGCTCCCATCACCAAGTTCATCAATCGCTATTTCCCAAACCTCGCCATCGATACATACGATCACAATGATAACACCTACTACGTTAAGCTGCGTGGTTCCGATGCCATGACATTTGGTCGTGATTTCGCATGGGAAAGCATCGACGGACTCGGCGAGAAGCTGCCGCAGATTTTTCTGTTCGATCAGCTCCCCCCTGCCTTCTACGAGTATCTTCAGAGCATCGAGGCAACTGACGGTGTCTACTCCGTAATGCGTGATTCCCGCACCTACAACGTCATGCTCCTCAACGGTAGCCTGACCTACAATATTGAGACCGGCAATATCACCGGATCCCCTGTAATTGCTCGCGCGAATATCTCAAGGTAGCTTTCTCAAGCGGCATTGTTACTGTCAGTATTCCCAGACTTAAGTTTATCTCCCCCGAAGCGTCTTCACTGACCTTTTCCATCATCGCGTCCATCCATTCCAGATCGTAATGGTCGACGAATATGGTAGGTCTAAGTCGCCCCTTTATCATACCGCTTTTCCATTTCTCTCCGTTGACCTGAGCTCCGGAAAGATAGAGAATCACATATCCTCCTTCACCATCACTCACCGTAGCTAACCTGTATTCCCCGCCGGGACGCGCCACGCCAGCATCTACGTCACGGTCAAGATATCGCCATATTCCTTCATGTCGGTCAGTGCTGTGGTCCAGGTATCGTTGTAACTCTTCTTCACCTCGTCCTGTCCATTCTGTTGTGAGCCTCGAGGCTGGATTTTCAAGCGTCTCTACGAGAAAATATTCGACATTTATCTTTCTGTTTGCATGCAATTCCACTCTGTCAGGCATTCCGTAAGGCACAGCTATCGTCCCGCACTCTTCCGGCACATGCTCTCCAATCCAAAGTCTCATGATTCCTTCGCCCACTTCGGTCACCAGCGAGTTATATCCCCTGCCCTTCGCCACGTTTTTATCTATCGTCGCAATGTCTGTTTCTTCTCCGTCTATTATGGCTACCAACCTTATTTGCTGACGTTCACTTTCCGTGTCCGCCCATTCCGTATCTGTTGCCAATCCCACTTCCACTGTCTGTGCCCCCCACGTAACCACAATAGACCAGTCCGCATTTCCCCGCCTCGCGCTCCTTCTTTGTGTATTCTCGCAGCGTGCTTCCACAAGCAGATGGTCCGACTCATACTCGGTATCACCCACGACGGCTGTAACCGATCTCTTTCCTTTCAGTTCAATATCCGACACGATTGTCTTTCCATTGCACGGTAAAGGGATTAATGTTACCAATAGGGAAACGGCATAAACCGCTATGCTTGTGAAAATGCTTGTCCTCATCTGCAATCTGAATCTTTATTGGTCGCCAAGCAGACGTTTCACAGATTCCACAAATTCCTCGCGTCCCATATCCCACGGCAGTCTGTGAAGTACGTGCCCACGACGTTCCATTCCACGGAACCATGTTTCCTGGCGTTTCGCGAACTGATGGATCGCAATCTGGAGTTGCTCCGACATCACCCTTGCCGAAAGCTGACCGGTTACGTACATCGTGACATACTTATATTCCAGCCCATAGTACATCAGGGCTTCCGGCGAGACTCCTGAAGCTATCAGATTCTCCACTTCTTTCGTCATCCCCTCATCCATACGTCGTTCAAGGCGTTCGGTTATTCGTCTGCGTCTCTCCTCTCTTGGAATGTCCACCTCCACTATCACGTATCGTTCCTTTTCATCCTTGCTCGCTTTATTCGATGCAGGATCAAGGTCCGGATGATCGAGATAGTACTTCTGTATTTCTATTGCTCGTATAGCTCTTTTGGCTGTGTCCACGTCTGTCACGTTGTGAAGAGTCTTCATCCCCTTCAGTATTTCCGTAAGTTCCACCAGATTTTTGCCGGAAAGCTCTTCGCGCAATTCCCTGTTTTCAGGGACTTCCGGGAGCGCCAGACCATTTATCGCAGACTCGACATACATCCCGGTTCCCCCACACACCACAATCCTCCTGCCGCGCCCTTCTATGTCCGACACTGCGGCACGGTAATCTCTAAGGTAGTTGTACAGATTGTATTTTTCACCGGCGTCTGCTATATCAATGAGGTGATACTTTACGTCACCGTATTCATCGAGATCTTTTCCTGTGCCTATATCCATTCCGCGGTACACCTGACGAGAATCGGCGCTGATTATTTCAGCGCCGATGGCTCTTGCCACATCCACCGCCCTTCGGGTCTTGCCCGAGGCGGTAGGTCCCACTATCACCGCGATCTTTTTTTGCACGGATTTTTTCTTTTACAGTTAATGATCTTGACGGCGCATCACTTCACGTCCTGCACTCCATCTTTGATATAGCGTTGCCAAAGCCGGCGGAGTCTGTAGAACGGCTTATCCTGATTGACGTTGGCAACCGCAAGCCACTTGAAGTCGTTATAGTCTACATCCCAGTTCCTTATGTCGCGGATTCTGAAAGTAGGCTTATAGTTTTTGATTTCGTACAGACGCTTCCCTGTTGGCGTGTATGTCTTCCAGGTGATTGCTATAGTGTAGATTCTGCGCATTTCCGAGTTGAAAATCTCTGAAATTCTCCCCTCGCGCCCATATTCGTGAATCTTTCCGAGCGTGAGCCATTCGCCGCCGCCAATCTTCGAATTATCAATGGTTTCTGGTGAATCAAAGAATGTGAGATAATGAAATATGTTGCTCATCGTCGCATAATCTCTGTTCATGTAGGCGAATCGGATCTTGTCAGGCTTTACTCCCGCGATTTTCTCGAATTTCTCTTCCGCATCCTCTAGTGAATACCTGTCGGTGTACTTTATCACGGTACGCGCCGGTGTATCCATGCCGCTCTTTTCAAGAAGCTGATCTATAAGCAGATCATTGTCCGGATTTGATATATACACCGTATCCCCGGAGAAGATCAGGTAACGGAGGCGTGTCACGAAAGCTCCTGCCTCGCTCTCAAGCACCTCATTGTTGCAGTAGTAGCTCCACATGTTGTAATAGCGTATTCCGAGATAGACTATCGCAAGGATATACACTGCCGCGGGCATTATCGAGAAGAAGAAAAAGTCCGGACTGTTAAGATTGACGTTGATGTAGTATTTGTAATAGTACCACCAGTCCACTCCTGCTATTGCAGTCGATAACAAGCAGATCAATTGCAGCTGGTAGCGTGACTCCGTCGAATAGATCTTTCCGAGGAAACCGCTTTCAAAGTGCTCGCCGTGAATCGAAACGCAGAGCTTGCAGGTCGGCACCTTGCGGTCGAAAAGCAGATACCATCCGGCCACAACTGCCGACACGGTAGATAATATCAGTGCCGTGATGTAGGGGATGTGCACGTTGTGCGGTTGGTCTTTCAGTATCATGAAATCCCATGTAGAGTTTACCACATTAATCACTATCATTACTACCAGTGAGATGAAGCAGATCATGGCACCGCAAGCCGAAATCCTGTAGCAACGCGGTATATTAAGTTTGCTCTGGTTGCGTGAGAGAGCAAGCAGGATTCCCTGAAGAATGAATACCGGCAGGGGAAACCATTTTTTTGATATGAATGGTGAGAGCACCACAAGTAAGGCAAACACACCCAGCGTGATCGCCCATGTTCGCCACAGGCCCATGAAGCCTATCGACAGGCGTTCTTTTCTTTTTCTTGTTGTGGTCATTTCAAAGTCGAGTTAAAGTGATGCAGTAAGTTGCTCCAGACGAGCTGCGTGGCATTACAGCCGTAGATGCTGTGGTCTTTGTTGGGGAAAATCATCAGATTACAGAGTTTTCCCGATCCCTGCAGGCGTGCAAGATATTCCACCGTATTGCTGAAATGCACGTTGTCGTCTGCAGTTCCCGACATGATGAGAAGTCTGGAATTCATATCATCTGTCAGATTGACCGGTGAAGAGTTCTGATAGCCATCTGTATTTTGGGCAGGAGTCAGCATGTAGCGCTCAGTATAAATTGAGTCATAATATCGCCACGAAGTCACCGGTGCGATTGCCACTCCGGCAGCGAACGGTGAATTTTTCCCTGACACCGACATCAGTGTCTCGTAGCCGCCGTAGCTCCAGCCGGCTATACCGATTCTGTTGCCGTCGATGTACGGAAGCTGGGCGAAATAGCGCGCTGCGTTTGCCTGATCGATCGTCTCGTTAACGCCGAGATGGCAGTAGACCGACGTCATGAACGCCTCTCCGCGTCCGCCCGTTCCGCGCGGATCCACACATGCTACAATGTAGCCCTGATTCAAGGCTTCCTGCATCCAGTCGATTCCGAATTGGTTCAGCACCTGCTGAGAGCCTGGACCGCTGTATTGCCACATGATCAGAGGATACTGCTTTGAGGCGTCGAAATTCCTCGGCTTAAGCATATAGGCATTCAGTTGCAGGCCGTCGCTCGGCACTGTGATAAACTCTTTCGCGGGTAGGGAAGCCATCCGTGCGGTAAGTGCTTTGTTATCTTCAAGCACTCTCACCTCTTTGTTCTTCGAGTTAAAGAGTGTGTACACCGGGGCGATCTTGGCGGTCGAGTGGCGAAGCACATAGAAATTATGGGCTGGCGAGAATGTTGCGGATGCCACTCCCTCAAGCGGAGAGAGATGTTTCACAATGCCTTTCTTG
Organism: uncultured Bacteroidales bacterium; assembly: GCA_947176235.1. Classification (GTDB taxonomy): domain Bacteria; phylum Bacteroidota; class Bacteroidia; order Bacteroidales; family Muribaculaceae; genus CAMWPM01. Next base: position 21,037 of record CAMWPM010000002.1, read on the forward strand.
TCGACCATCGACACCACTTTATTAATCGCACCGTTGCAGGTCGATTGATAATAGTGGTTGCCGAGAGCATCCCCGCCGTAGTAAGCCGTGACGTCAAAGTCTCCGTTGGTAATTTGCCGGAGAAGCTGACCGGTGTAGCTGTATTGATAGAGGTGTGTGTAGCCGCTGCGGGTGGAATAAATCACGAAATCATTATCATTGTATGTGATCTGTTCGTAAGCTTCCGGAATGATCCATGCCTTCGCTTTGTCCACCACTATTGACTTCACCACCGTGGATTTCGGATTGACGGTGTAAATTTCAAGGCGGTTCTGGTCACGGTTAAGCGTCGTGACAATCAGACGGTCCGACCCTACTCCGCCGAATGCGATGCGGGGAATATATTCGATTTGAGAATCGCTGAATGTGATATCCTTTGTTTTTCTTGTCTCGATGTCATAGCTGTGGAGTGTCACTATGGCATTGTTTACTCCCGGAAGGGGATATTTGTAACTGAATTCTCCCGGATAGAGCGCATATTCCTCACGGGCGGGGCACACTCCCTCATAAAGCGAGAACGTAAACATCGGGACTTCACTCTCATTGTATTTCAGATAGCAGAGTGTTGTGTTATCCGGCGACCATGCCATTGAAGTAGTGGTTTCAAACTCCTCCTGATATGTCCAGTCCGGCACACCGTTGATTATTGAATTGACCTTACCGTCAGTCGTGACGGCAACCTCTGTGTTATAGTCAAGCTTTTTCAGATAGATATTATTTCCTGCTACGAATGCCACCATTCTCGAATCCGGCGAGAACACCGGTGATTCCTGTTTTTCATGGTTCGTGGACAGTTCACGGAGAATATTCCTCTTCACCTCGAAAACGTAGTATTTTGCTCTGAACGACCAGCGGTAGATTCCTTCGGCGTCAGTGTAGATAAGCATTTTGGACGCGTCAGGACTCAGACTGAACCCGCTGATTCTTTCTATCGTTGATTCTCGTGTGTGACTCACATCGATCACGGTTTCAATCTCTTTCCCTGTTGCAGTATCGTATTTCACGATTTTCTTGCCACCGTCCGTCATCACGAGATAGCTTTGTCCATCAGGCATATAAGTGAACATCACAGGTGACTTGGCACGCACATCACGTCCCATATAATCACTCAGTCCGGGGAAGATACCCGGGGCATCCGCATTTGCGGATGGTGTAATTGTCAAAGTCGTCAGCCCCACTACGGCTGCTGCAAGAAATGATTTGATATTCATGATTGGTAACACTTTATTGTGTGCTGATTTATTGTTGCGGTACTCTGCTTTTCATTATTTTCGTCACCAGAGCGATGTCTGTGCCGGATTTTCCGGTCTTGAAGGCTTCTTTGTCGGTTCCTTGTATCCGAAATCCTCAAGTTCTACTTTCGGAGCAAGGGAAGTTCCTGCCGGGGGGGTCGACACAAGCCAGTCAGTATCATTAAGGGTTTCGTCTATCGCCGTTATCTTCGGACTCATTTTCAGCCCTCTTCTTTTTCGTTTCGGTGTATCCTTTGGATCTTCCGCAGCTTCGTTAGCGTATTCCGCCACTGTTTCAGAAGTTACAGATGCCGCGGTCAATTGCTCTTTGACTGCCGACAGCTCTGACATAAGCCGTTCGTTCAGATCCTTAAGTTCTTGATTCTCATCTGTCAGTCGTGAAATGCGGTCTGCATCTTTCTTCTTGGCTTCCTCAAGTTTATCAAGCTCTTCCGAAATTTCGTTTAGGACTTCAAACTGTCGGTTGGATTCCTCAACCTGTGAGGTGAGTTCCTCGACTTGCGAAGCGGCTTCCTGGACTTGCGAGGTTAATTCCTCGATTTTTTTGGAATCCTCAGCGGTCCGGCTTTGATAATCATTTATCATCGCGTCACTCACGTCATTTTTGACCCTGAGATTATCATTCGCCTGACGAAGTTCTTCATTTTCAGTCCTTGCTGACGCGATTGCCTGCTCAAGGGAAGCAACCTGCTCCTGTAATGCATCGATTTTTTCTCGCAGAGTGGCATCCTCCGATGTGTTGGCAGTCTCTGGTTCTGTTGTGTCTGCTGATGGGTTTATTGCACCAGCACGCATCCTGCTGAGCTCGGCACGCATGTTGTTCAGCTCTTCCTTTAAGGCTTCGTTATCACCTTCCTGCACGGTTAGTGCCCTCACCTTGTTCACCAGACTTTTATTTTCAAGGTCAAACTGCTCTCTCTCTGCTTCGAAATGCGCTACTTGCGATTCAAGATCATGCACTCTTTCACTCAGGGCGCGTTTCTGTCGTTCCGCACTTAGGCGTTGTCTTGTCGATTCCTCGTTTGCCTCCTCCACTCTCCGTGATTTGGCTCTCAGATTCTCGATTTCTGTCTTCATTTTCGAGCGTTCGTCACTCACTGCCATCCGTTGCTTCATCGCTTCGTAGGACATCAGACGGTCAAGATATTCCTTTACCGAGGAATCAAGACGCTCAAACAACAGTTTCCGTTCGGATTCTTCGTTCAGACACTCTTTGACAAATTCAGGCATGTGGCGGTTGATGACCTCCACCACTCCTTCAAAAATTATTGATGTATCCCGTTCCACGCTTTCAGGGCAACTGATGTCTGAGCATCCTGTATTCCTCGGCTCTTCATCATCTGTGGCATAGGACGTTGCAGCATTTTCGCTGTAATTCTCCCCCGCCTCTTCCTGATTGTAGTCGTTATACTCATCGGCGTCCGGAGCTAATCCGAATGCTCTTTTCATTGCACTGAAGAAGCTCATTTTTTCTCTTTGTTTTGGGGTTTCTTGACTACGCCCACGCCTTTTCTTCCATTGATTCCGATCGTTAGCGGTTCGTCGAACTTCACGATCCTCACTGACTCACTTTCATAGACGGCTGGCTGGGCATTGAGGAAATCGATGTCGAAAATTCCGTCATGGCTTGAAGGATTGATCGTAAAGTATCCTACCCCGAATGAAGTAAGATTTTGGAAGAAATGAGTGCCCTGACTCGGTTCTATCCGGTAATTGCTCAATGACGACTCCACAATCAGTTTCGCCGACGAAATATGAGGCCATTTCACGGGTATTCCCAACGCGGTATCGCTTGATCCCCAGCGTCCTGGACCCACAAGCACGTAATTTTCCCCCCGCGCCGTAAACTCCCTGTTCAGATCTTCTATCTCTCTGGCTATCATTGGGTTGTTCATCGACGAGAAGTTCTCCGGTCGCACGTAAACGATTGTGCTGACGTTTTCTATATTACCATGTCCGAGAGCAGTGTTACTCTTCATGATCAGGTCTTCGTCAGGGATATTGAGAATCGTGTCATCCACAAGCTCCTTACGGTCGATTATCGGTCTTATCTGGAGCCAGTAGATGTGCCCTTTTGACTCTCCGCTGTAAGGCTGAATCATTCCGGCAAACTCTATCTCCACAGGTCTTCTCATAGCCTCCTGTCCTTTCTTAAGCATAAAGTCAATGGCAGGAGCCAGCGGATAGACTCCGTGCGAAAGAACATTTGCGAATGTCACGACCTTGCGTCCTTTTCCTTGATCTGTATCTCGGATCATCTGATCAATTGGATCGAAAGTCGAGACCATGTACTTCAGTACACCCGAATTAGCAAAGTCCTGAATACGCTTTTTCGTGACATTGAAGCCGTCATCGACCTTGAATGTCTCGTCCATTTTGCTCATGTCGAGCGCATAAAGTCGCGTTTGCGTATCACGAAGAGCGAGATCAAGGGTTGATGTTTGTAGCACTTTATCTGCATGACGCGGGGAGAAACGGAGCGCCAGACCGCCATCCACTATATACTTGCCGAGTCCGATGGCTATTTCAGCCACACCGTCCTCCGGCTCTTCATCATTGATAGGATAATAATTGAGTGAGCGGCCTACTCCTGAGAACGACGGGAAATAGAAACCTTCCGTCTGCTTACCCACCACTTCCTGAATTATCACAGCCATCTTTTCCTGGTCTATGACATTCGACGTAGCTGTCATATAAGCCTTGCTGTCAGCATAGAACACCGAAGCGTACACGCCTTTGATCGCGTCGCCAAGAAGTTTAAGCATCTTCTGACGGTCTTTCACCGTCGGTATCATATATGTCGAATAGATTCCTGCAAACGGCTGATAATGAGAGTCCTCAAGCAGACTCGAACTTCTCACGGCAAGCGGGCGATCCACCACCTCAAAGAGTGCGAGAAGATCCTCCTTTAATCGTTCCGGCAGTTGGGCTTCAAGGAATCTGGCAAGAATCTCTTCATCCGGAGCATCGCTGAGCGCCAGAGGATAGAGATCGTTGGTCGCCATGAATTCATCGAAAATATCCGTACACAGCACCACCGTACGCGGTATCGAGATCGTTACACCGTCAAAATTGTCACAGATTGGATTCTTCTTGATGATGGAGTCAATGAACGCCAGGCCACGACCTTTTCCGCCAAGCGATCCCTGCCCTATTCGGGCGAAATTTGAGTAATAGTCGAATCTATCCTTACGGAAAACGGCTACCACACCGCGGTTTTTCATCTTGCGATACTTGACGATGAGGTCAAACACCAGCTGCTTTACGGCTGCCGCCTCGTCGATTGAAGTGAAGCGGTGGGCTTTCATCACTTCGGCGATCGGGAACATCGCACGTGAATACAGCCATCGTGAGATGTCATTATGCTGCGCGTGATAGTAGAGAGTCTCATCAGGCACCTTGAAAATTGCCTTCTGAAGCTCGTTGAGCGACTTGATTCTGCCTATTTCTTCTCCCGTTGAGGGATTGAGGAGCACGAAATCACCGAAACCGAAGTTTCTCATGATTTCCTTACCTAAATCCACCGGAAGTTTCTTCGACGTCTTGTCCAGAAATATTCCCCCGAAGTGATTCACTTTCTCGCGGTTGGTCGATTCCGTCGACTCCACGATGATCGGAAGATAAGGATCTTGTGATCTCAGGTACTCGCTAAGCTTTATGCCTGCCTGACTGTCCTTTTTTCCATCCTTATGAAATGAGACATCGGTAATGACACCGAGCACATTTTGTCCATATTTCTCATAAAGTGCCACGGCTTCCTCATAGTCTCTGGCAAGCATTACTTTGGGGCGTCCGCGCATTCTAAGCATCTTCTCATGCTCATTGAGAGCTTCAGTCGAAAAGACCATCGATTGCTTGAGAAGGAATTTGTAGAGATGCGGCAGGATTGACGAGTAGAATCTCACCGAGTCCTCCACCAGAATTATCGTCTGTACTCCGACATCAAGAATATCGTTGTCGGCGTTCATCTTGTCCTCAAGGAGTTTGATGATTGCCAGGAGAAGGTCGACGTTTCCAAGCCAGCTGAACACGTAGTCGATACCCGACAGATCTTCATGGCTGAGTCGGCGTGACACCTCCTTGCTGAAAGGCGTAAGCACTACGATGGGTATGTTCGGATAAAGACCTTTGATCTCCTTCGCACCATAAAAAGTCTCGCTCAGATCGCCGCCTGGCATCGCTATGATAAGGTCAAACGACTTTTGAGCAAGCATCGCAAGCGCCTCGCTTATGTGGCTCACACGGGTCACTCGGGGAGGCGAACTCAGATGAAGCGACACGTATTCAAAGTAAAGTTGCTCCTCCACTCGTCCGTCCTCCTCCATCATGAAGGCATCGTAAGGCGACGCGATAAGAAGCACGTTGAAAATGCGTCGTTGCATCAGGTTCTGAAACGCCGTGTCTTTTAGATATAATTGACTGAGTGACTCCTCGTTCATCTTGAAAGTATATGATTGCACTGACTGCTCCGGCAATGTTGCTTTCACAGCCAATTTATTGGTTCCAAGGGCATTACACTCCGCCACTCCCATTGTTACCGATTCCTTGCGGCCGTTCTTTGCCGGATGGCACGGCGGCAGGTTGCTTAACATGAGTAGTTTGCGAATGTCTATACCTCTTCAAATTCCCAAAGTTAGTAAATATTTCCCGTTCCCACATGCTAATTTCGCAAAAAAATTCTCCCACCACTTTTTTTTACTCGCTATTAGTGCTTTTCTTCCAACTTTTCACTAAATTTGCACTGCTCTTTATGTTGCCGGATGTACGGCGACTTTCGAGCCACCTCTTTTCACGATATCAATAAATCAAATCTTTTATTTACAATGGCAACTACAGCTGATTTCAAAAATGGTATGTGCCTCGACATCGATGGCAACTACTTCTTCATCGTCGAGTTTCTCCACGTTAAGCCCGGTAAAGGTCCCGCTTTTGTCCGCACCAAGCTTAAGAACGTCAAGACCGGTCGCGTAATTGACAAAACCTGGAACTCCGGCGTGAAAGTTGATGAAGTGCGCATTGAGCGTCGTCCCTACCAGTACTCTTATAAAGATGATATGGGCTACCATTTCCTCCACACCGAGACATGGGAAGAAATCGTTCTCCCCGGCGAAAGCATCGAAGGTGTCCAGTTCCTCAAGGAAGGTGACATCTGCGAAGCTATGGTACACGCTGCTTCCGACACCGTCCTTACTTGCGAGATGCCCACAAGCGTTATCCTTGAAGTCACCTACACCGAACCCGGAATCAAGGGCGACACTGCCACCAACACCCTCAAACCCGCTACTGTCGAGACTGGTGCTGAGGTGCGCGTTCCCCTCTTCGTCAATATCGGCGACAAGGTTAAGATCGACACTCGCAACGGTGCATACGTTGAGCGCATGAAATCCTGATTTCAGTTGTTTCTGACACATTTGGCAGGTCATCAGTCCGATGGCCTGCTTTTTTTTTGACCACCACAGACTATACCGGATAAAGATAAAGGGCGCAGTGTCACAAAATCGTGCCACTACGCCCTAATTTTCGAAAAATAGGATATCTATGATCAGAATGCCGATGGTTTCAGATTAAGTCCGATACGCTCCTGCAGTCCGAATAGCAGATTCATATTATGGACTGCCGTGCCCGACGCTCCTTTCAGCAGATTGTCAATTACAGACGTTATGAGAAGCTTGTCTCCCACCTTATCAAGATGCAGAATACATTTGTTGGTGTTAACCACATCCTTCAGATCCGGAGCCTTATCTGTCACAAACGTGAAGTTGTGATCGTCATAATAGTCCTCATACAGTTTTCTCACTTCCTCAAGCGATACAGGACAATCCACGTACACCATAGCAAAAATTCCGCGCGAGAAGCATCCTCTCACAGGCAGGAAATTGATTTCTGCCGAAAAGCTGTTTTGAAGCGTTTTCAGCGTCTGCTTTATCTCTGCAAGATGCTGATGTTTGAACGGCTTATAGACTGATATATTATCATTTCTCCACGAATAGTGAGTGGTTGCGCCTGGTTTTACCCCCGCACCCGTACTTCCCGTGATAGCCGTGACATGAACATCGCTGTTGAGCAGCAGATTCTTTGCCAGAGGAAGCAGTGCAAGCTGAATTGCCGTAGCGAAGCATCCGGGATTTGCCACTCGCGTCGCCCCTCGCACGATGCGTTTGCGGTTCAGCTCAGGCAGACCGTACACGAAATCATGTGTCCCGTCCTCTATCCTGTAGTCAGTCGACAGGTCGATGATCTTCACATCTGCGGGGACTTCATGCTTCTTCATGAATTCGCGGGTGGCGCCGTGCGGAGTGCAGAAAAACACCACATCCGTATCCGTCCAGTCCACTTTGTCGGTAAGCGTCAGATCCGTCTCTCCTATAAGTCCCTGATGCACGTCGCTCACGCGGTTCCCCGCATTGCTCGTGCTGTGGATCCATTTAAGCTCCACGTCAGGATGATTTACGAGAAGGCGAGTCAGTTCTCCCGCCGTATAGCCTGCGCCGCCGATTATGCCTGCCTTAATCATGATGTTCTTTTGTGATTATTTCTTGTTGCGGTTTTGCACGTCGTGATAGATCTTCATCTGATTGCCCATGATCTTGGTGAAGCCTTTCACGTCATCTGCCGTCCACGCACGGCTTAATTCACCGTACTCGCCAAACGAAGTCTTCATCAGGTCATAGTCGCTCTCCACGCCCACGAGCACGTAGCTGTAGGGACGGAGCTTGATTATCACACGGCCTGTCACGTTTCGCTGTGACTCGTCAAGGTAAGCCTCTATGTCACGCATCACCGGCTCAAGATATTCAGCCTCATGCAGGAACATTCCGTACCAGTTGCCGAGCTGTTCCTTCCAGTACTGCTGCCACTTTGTCAGTGTGTGCTTTTCCAGAAGCTTGTGAGCGGCGATAATCACAAGCGGAGCGCCGGCTTCGAAGCCCACACGCCCTTTGATTCCGATTATCGTATCGCCCACGTGCATGTCGCGACCGATAGCGAAGGTTCCAACAATCTCCTCAATTTTCTGGATTGCTTTCACCTTATCATCCATCCTGACGCCGTTGACAGCCACGATTTCGCCCTTTTCAAAGTCGATTGTAAGCTCCTCTGGTTCTGTCTTGGTAAGCTGTGTCGGATAAGCCTCTTCAGGCAGGGTAGTTGCGCTGTTAAGGGTTTCCTTTCCACCTACGCTCGTACCCCACAATCCCTTGTTGATCGAGTATTCCAGCTTCTTGAAGTCTGCTTCAAAACCATGCTTCTTGAGATAATCAATCTCATATTCTCTGGTAAGATTCATGTCGCGGGTCGGAGTGATGATTTCGATTTCCGGGGCAAGAATCTGGAAAGTCAGGTCAAAACGCACCTGATCATTGCCTGCGCTGGTTGAACCGTGTGCCACGCAATGCGCACCGATCTTCTTTGCATACTCGATAATGGCGATAGCCTGGAACGTACGCTCCGAGCTTACGGAGATAGGATAAGTGCCCCCGCGCAGGATATTTCCGAAGATCATGTACTTGATGCTCTTGTCGTAGTACTCCTGGGTGATGTCGAGCGTAGCATGCTCTTTGGCGCCGAGCGCAAGAGCGCGCTCCTCTATCTTTTTGAGTTCCTCGGGTGAGAAGCCGCCTGTATTGGCGATCGCTGTGTATACTTCATATCCGCAGTCCTCAGTGAGGTATTTCACTGCAAACGATGTATCGAGTCCGCCGCTGAATGCGAGCACTACTTTTTTCTTTTCCATGTCTCTAAGAATTTTTCAAGTTCATCTAAAAGTTGTTCTTTACGGGCTTCCTCATCAATGGGAGCGTCCGGTTTATTCTCCGCGGCAGTGCTGTCATTTTCTGCTTTCTCGCGCAGTTCTGGGTGATATTTCACTTCAGCTGGATCGTAAAGCAGACCCGTGCAAAGGCATTTGTGCCCGCCGTTACGCTGTAGGATGTCGTAGTTCACACAGCTTTCGCATCCGCGCCAGAATGCCGGATCAGTCGTGAGCTGGTCAAAAGTTACCGGACGATAACCCAGTTCGAAGTTCATCTTCATCACTGCCGCACCCGTTGTCAGAGAGAATATCTTGGCTTGGGGAAACATTTCGCGCGACAGCTCAAATATTCGTCGCTTGATTCGGGTGGCAAGCCCCATCCCTCTGAATTTGTTGGCGACTATAAGACCTGAATTGGCAACAAACTCCTTGTTGCTCCAGCTCTCGATGTAGCTGAAACCCGCAAACTCGCCCTTATCGCTCAGTGCGATGACGGCTTTGCGTTCGAGCATCTTCTGGCGCACGTAGTCCGGCGAGCGCTTCGCTATGCCCGTGCCGCGCACCTTTGCTGCCCTGTTGATCGTGTCGAGTATCTCATCGACATACCCGACATGGGCTTCCGAGGCCACGACGACTTCAACGACCGGTGAATCTTCGTTCATTATTTCTCAGATGTGAAGTGTGTAACTGTTGGTAATGATGTTGTTAGTTATTCTTTTTTGCTTTTTCGACTTGAATTGACAGTATGCCTTGTCCTGTTATATCAGCACTTCAATGGCAGTGTAAGCAATTCTCCTCGAATTTTATGAAAAATTTCCGCAAAGATATATCTTTTTCTCGAAATCTGCCATCATTTTCTCCAAATATCTCTCCAGATGATGTCAGTTGCCCCGATATTTTCTTTGATATACGCTCCTGCCACGTCTCCCGCGCTCTTCAGTGCCTGGTCATCGTCAAGCAGTCGGTGCATCACGCTGTCAAATTCCTGCTCGTCCGATATGCTGAATGCGCCTCCTCTCTCCACCAGATCCCGCGCCTCTTTAAACTTCTGATACTTCGGACCGAACACCACCGGCACGCCGTACACAGCCGCCTCGTTTATATTATGGATTCCTACGCCAAATCCCCCGCCTACGTATGCGATGTCACCGTAACGGTAGATGCTCGCAAGCTTCCCGTAGCAGTCCACTATCACGCAGTCAGTCTCTTCGGCATTATCCATTGTGAGCTCCGACAGACGCGTACATTTCCGTCCGGTTTTCTTCATTATTTCCTCCACATGATTTCCTTCCAGCACATGCGGGGCTATCACCATCTTCACGTCCTTTCTCTCGTCAAGAAGTTTCAGTAACAGTGCCTCGTCAGGCTGCCACGTACTGCCTGCCACGATGAATTTTCCGGCACAGCTTCTCTTCACAGCCTCAATCTCAGGCATGTCCACGGTCTGAGCCATGATCTGGGTCACGCGATCAAAGCGTGTATCGCCCGCCACGGTCACATTCTCAACTCCTATCCCATCCAGAAGTTTGCGCGACGGCTCGTCCTGCACATAAAGATGATCGAAGCAGTCAAGCATTTTACGGAATTCTCCTCCCCAGGGCTTAAAAAAAGCCTGTCCTTCGCGGAATATTCCTGAGATGAGATAAGTCGGGATATTTCTTTTTTTCAACTCGTTGAGATAGTTCCCCCAAAATTCATATTTAACGAATACGGCAATCGACGGATTGATGGCGTCAATCATCCGCTTCGCATTTTTCGGCGTGTCAAACGGCAGATAGACCACGGCATCAGCCTTATCATAGTTCTTCCTCACCTCATAACCCGAAGGTGAGAAAAACGTCACCACAATCTTATACTCCGGATGTTCCTCTCGAAGACGCTCTATCAGCGGGCGACCCTGCTCAAACTCTCCAAGAGATGCAGCATGAACCCACATCACCTTCTTGTCGTCGGCATCGATTGCTTCACGCACCTTTGCTTCCGATTCCTTGTGCCCGGATGTCATCTTCCTCACCTTCTCGCTCTTCAGCGAGGCAACACGGGCAGCGCCAGCGTAGAGTGAGATAGCTAAGTTGTAGAGTGGTGTCATTTTATTTTGATCGTAGCCTTACCGGCAATTTTTTATGTAAATATTAGAGGTAGTACGACGGTAATTTCCCCCGTTTTTCACTCTTCTTCTTGAATATGTCCTGGTCGAGATATACTCTCACCACCAGTCGCTGATAAAATGTGAAATTATCTTTTGCCACATTGAAATCAAGCGCTCCCTGAAGATTCACGAATTCATTTCGGAGAAAAGTGAAGAACACCGTAGCCCTTTCATAGTATTTCGATGCATAGAATGGCTCTCCCTGATCGAGGAGCGCCCCATGTTCCGAATAATAGGGAAATAGTCTGCCTCCATAGTAGAAAGTATTCTTAAGTCCGATCCAGCGCCATGCCAGATTTGCCTCCAGCCACGCTCCCGCAGGAGTGCGCCAGCGGTCATCCGCACGGTTACGGGTCAGCGACGACAGCACGCCCACCTTCACCACCAGTGAGTCAAGTCCTGTATCACGGCTCAGATTCACTCCGATTGTGGGATTCACTATGAAATTATCCACTATGTGCTGATCCTCCGGCGAGCCCTCGCTTAGAGCGAAATGATTCATCATCGCCACTCCGCCCACAAGCAGACGCATCGAGCTTTCCGGCCACCATTCGCCCTGTGCGATGATGTTGAAAGCTTCCCTTCGTGATTTCGATTGTAGTCCGCGCCAATCGAGCACACCTTCGAAGAAACCATGTTCTCCTTCCGTGGTCAGCATTGCGCCGCTTATGTTACGCTGCGAATAATAAGTGGAATCATTCCAGATGTAGTTAGGTAATCTACGCTTCAGTTGCGTGCGCGGAAACATTCCGAAAGCGAATTTCACTTTCCGCGTGTCATAGCGGTAATAGACAGTTGGAGCTACCTTATGTCCCGCCCAGTCACTGTCAAACGGCTGTGTCCACACCACTCCTGCGGCGATACTGTGCGTCCCGTCCATGATCGACAGCCCGATTTCCGGAGCAAGCTGCGTCTGTAGGAACGTTTTTGTATCCGTATAGCGGCTGTCGCCCTCTCTGTTGTCAAAGAGAGCGTTCATGTCCACGCTCCATGTTACTTGCTGGCAGAGTGCCGTTGCAGCTGATGCGACGATCGCGAGTAGTGCAAGACCGATACGTTTCACGTGATGCTGGTAGTAGGAGGTGATTACTCGGCGGGCTTTATTCTCTCGATTCCGAGTTCAATGCGGCGGATTGTCTCGTCCTTGCCCATGAGCTCAGTGATGTCAAACATGTGCGGACCCTTGCACTCGCCCACCACCGTCAGGCGGAAAGCGTTCATCACGTTACCTGTGTGATAGCCATTTTCGGCGATCCAGCCCAGAATTTCCTGCTCAAGAACATTTGAGGTCATGTCAGGAGCCTTTTTGAGTTCTTCCACGAGTTCACCCATGATTCTCGGCATATCGGCATTCCAGCGCTTTTTCACGTCCTTGGCTGCATATTCAGTTGGCTCTACGAAGAAGAATTTCGCCTGATCCCAAAGGTCTTTCACGAAGTTTATGCGTCCTTTCACCATGCCTACTGCCCTGGCGATATAGTCCATACCGTAATCATCCGGATTGACTCCGTTGGCTTTAAGTATAGGCACAAACATTTCTGCGAGCTTTTCGTCGCTCACCTCCTGCAGATACTTATGGTTGAACCACTTTCCCTTCTCAAAATCAAACCGTGCTCCTGATCGCGAGCAATGCTCGAGTGTGAATTTTTTGATAAGTTCCTCCATATTCATGATCTCGGAGTCATCGCCGGGATTCCAGCCCAAAAGGGCGAGGAAATTCACCACGGCTTCCGGAAGATAACCGGTTTCGCGGTAACCGGATGAAATTTCTCCGCTCTTAGGATCATGCCATTCAAGCGGGAATACCGGGAAGCCCAGCCGGTCGCCGTCGCGCTTGCTCAGCTTTCCCTTTCCGTCGGGTTTGAGCAGAAGCGGAAGATGCACGAAGTCCGGACGTGTATCGCCCCACCCGAATGCCTCATAGAGCAGAACGTGCAGGGGAGCCGACGGGAGCCACTCCTCGCCGCGAATCACGTGCGACACCTCCATCAGATGGTCGTCAACAATGTTGGCGAGATGATATGTAGGCAGATCATCGGCACTTTTGTAGAGCACCTTATCGTCAAGCACGCTTGAATTGATCGTCACGTTGCCGCGCAGGAGGTCGTTCACCACCACGTCGCGCCCCGGCTCGATCTTGAAGCGCACCACGTACTGCGCGCCCTCGTCAAGTAGTCGTTTCACCTCATCTGCCGGAAGCGAAAGGGAGTTGCGCATCGACATTCTCGTCGATGCATCATACTGGAAGTTCGGGCGCGTAGCTCGTGCCTCTTCAAGTTCTGCGGGAGTGTCAAACGCCATATACGCCTTCCCGTTGTCAAGTAGCATCTTCACATGCTCGCGGTAGATGTCACGACGTTCGCTCTGCTTGTAGGGCCCGTATTTGCCGCCTTCCCTCACACCCTCGTCAATCTTGATTCCGAGCCATTTCAGCGACTCGTTTATGTAGTCCTCCGCACCGGGCACGAATCGCTGGGAATCCGTGTCCTCGATGCGCAGGATCATATCGCCGCCGTGCTGACGGGCAAAAAGATAGTTATAGAGTGCCGTGCGCACGCCTCCGATATGAAGGGGACCCGTGGGCGACGGAGCGAATCTCACGCGTACTTTTCTTTCCATAATTATGTCAATCTGTTTATTGTTATTTTTCGGAAGTTTGCATTAATCCTGCAAAGATACAATTTTTTGTCTACACCTCCCCCTTTTCCTTCCACTTTTTCCCGCTTCATCACCAAGTATTTCCAGTTTCATTTCCAGTTTCATTTATTATGGTGTTTTGTGCTAAACCATCCGACACCCCGTAGCGTTGTTTATTCGAGAGTCTCACTTAATTATTCCTCGGATAATATGAATCTGAAACCGCGCATATATTTTATTGCCGCACTCGTCGGCGTTCTCGCCGGACTATTCTGTTTCGGGCTGAAGACCGGAATTAGATGGGTGGCACAGCTCGCCACCTATGGCATCGACTGGTCAGCATCCGACTGGCGGTTGATCTTTCTTCCTGTTGTCGGCGTCATTCTTGCTGATCTCTACGCCACCCATATTGCCCGTCGTCAGCTTGCCCATGGCACACATATCGTGGAGTCACATCTCGACAGTGGCAACTACGTTCTCCCCGCAGGAACGACCTATCAGCCTCTCGTCGGCACGGTTATTACTCTCGGATTAGGCGGATCGGCAGGAGCCGAGGGTCCTATAGCTCTTGCCGGTGCCGCTATCGGCAGCAATGTCGGGCGAAGATTTGGCTTTGATTCTTCACTGATGCGCCTTTTCGTTGCATGTGGTGCCGGTGCCGGTATTGCCGCAGTGTTCAAGGCTCCGATTGGAGGATTTCTCTTCACTCTCGAGGTTCTCGGAATGCAGTTTGCCACGGCAGCCGTAATGGCGGTATTTGTCGCCACACTCATGGCTGCGCTTACCATGGAGATGCTCACCGGTTTTTCTTTCTCATTCTCCTACCCCGACATAATCTTTCCCGAGTGGTCGTTCCTGCCTTGGGTTCTTTTGCTCGGTATTGTGGTCGGTGTCTACACCCTCTTCTACCGCAAGTCGATCCATTGGATTATCTCTCTTCTCTCCCGCTTTTCCTCACATTGGGTACGCAACATCGTATCCGGACTTATAATCGGCATCCCGCTATTCATTTTTCCCTGTATCTACGGCGAAGGTTACCCGGCGATGAATGGGGTACTCGAATCTGACTTCACGGCTGTAACAAAGGGATCTCCCCTTGCCTCTCTCATATCCTCTCCATGGATACTCCTTGCATTCGTCGGCGGTATTGCACTGCTGAAAGGCATTGTGACCTCATCAACCAACAATGGAGGCGGCGTGGCTGGCATTTTCGCACCCACTCTCTTCGCAGGTTGTTTCGTCGGACTTTCATTCGCGTTACTCATCAAGCTTCTTTTCCCGGTTTCTCTCCCTGTGGCTCCATTCGCATTCATGGGAATGGCTGGGGTGATGTCTGCCCACATCAAGGCACCTTTCATGGCTATGTTCCTAACATCGGAAATGTGTGGCGATTTCCGTCTTTTCCTCCCGTCTGCCGTCGTGAGCCTGGTAGCCTACGGCTTCGTATGGTACGTCAACCATCGCCGTCCCGCGCTCAACCACTGCTGATTTCCTTCTTATTGATTTGTCAGAAGTGTACTTATTACACTTTTTAACAAAAAAGTTGTGTTCTTTACTTGCACAACCCAAATATTACTTCTACCTTTGCACCCGATAAGAAATTTCATGCATTCACCATAATGTCGTTATGATTGTGGCTGTGAAGTTCCGATCCTCGGCATGAATGTATTTTGGAATGTAAGTATGATATAATCTCATCGTTTGATTTAACTTTTAATCACAAATCATGCCTCATGGCATTAGTCCGTCAATCCTCTGCTGAAGAGCGCTGACGGATTTTTATTTTCACCCCACTAAATAAGTCTCTCCACTCCCAAAACTCCACTCCCAACACCTAACTCCTAACTCCTAACTCCCAACTTCCAACTCTTAACTCCTAACTCCTAACTCCTAACTCCTAACTCCCAACTCCCAACTTAATAACTCTCATCCCCAGTGCTCCTTTCTGCACATGGATTTCTCTCATCGAGCCCGTCCGGGTTCTGTTATACGTCTTTAGAGGAACCGACACTTCCTTCTCCTCGCCGTCCTCAAGCCTGAGCATCAGATGATAAGTGTAGTAATGACCGTCTGCCACTCTCGTCCGTCTCGACACCCTCCTGTACCGCGTATGCGATTTCTGAAACTTTTCCACCACTTCAGCCTTTTCAGCCACATCCGTTCCCGCATCGGCACACCAGAAGTTAACTCCCAGGAAAAGAAAATATCCCACCGATCCCGCCACGAACACATGGCAAAGCATGTTGACCCAATTGGACGATACTCCGGTCAGCACATCCCATTTATTATAGAACGCCGGAAGCGTAGCTATGGCGGCTACCGCTCCCGGAATCACAGGTATCCACCACTTTGTGAGCGTAAGATGATAAAGAGCTATTCCTCCGGCAAGCATCATAAATGCTGCACCCATCACCACTATAAGTAATACAGTCGAAAATTTTGAATCTTTGAATGACATGACATTTGGCTTTTGTCTGCAAAATTACTCAAATTCCTCGATAGGCAAATAAAAAAGGCGACATGTCAAATTCCCGACACGTCGCCTGTTTCATCATTATTGTATGGAAGCTGTTTTTTATTTGTATCTTGCCCAGCGGATCAGATCCTTTATTGTCGGCTTCTTACCGTACATGAAGATGCCCACTCGGTAGATCTTTCCTGCCAGCCACACCATCAGTGCAAATGATGCGAAAAGCACCACAATCGAAACGATGATTTCCCACATCGGGATTCCGAACGGTATGCGTGTCATCATCACCATCGGCGACGTGAACGGTATGATCGAAAGCCACGTTGCCATGGTCGACATCGGCGCATTTGCTATTGATGTGGAGCAGATTAGAGCGATGATGATAGGAATCATCGCAAACGAGGTCAGCTGTGAGGCATCCTGCACATTGTCAACGGCTGAACCGATAGCTGCGAATATCGAGGCATAGAGCAGGAATCCACCCAGAAGGAAAATCGTTGTATATACCAGCATTTCTACGATAAATCCTACGCTCGTCAGAGATGAAAGCGTGCTGATCAATTCATAATTGTCTGCCGTCACATCCATTGTGCCTGCCTGATACGATGCCATCTCCGCCATTGCGGTCTCCGGCATTACCATCGGAACCACAAACGCAGCCATCAGGGCTAACAGCACACCCCAGATAAGTACCTGCGTCACTGCCACAAGCCCTACACCGAGGATCTTGCCCATCATCAGCTGGAAGGGACGTACCGACGTCACTACAAGCTCAAGCACTCGGTTGTTCTTTTCCTCGATGATGCTCGTCATCACCATTTGCCCGTACATGATCAGGAACATATAGAGCACGAATGCCATTACCAGTCCGATTGCAAAGCTTATCGAGCCTGACATCGTCTCGGCATTGTCAGCCTTGTCCGTGCGCTGTGTGATAAGCGTCACGTTGGCTTTTACGTTGTCAAGTATCTCTTGAAGATTGTTGATGTCGTAGCTTTGAAGTCTGACGGTCTCGATTGCTTTGCTCACCTGACCGGTAAGGTATTGCTCCATCTCCATCGTCGTCGGACCATCCATGAAGAGTCTGATTGCCGTTGACTGAGGATTCACCACCGCGTCTTCGCCGATGATCAGGTAGCCTGAGCAACTACCGCCTGTAGCTCCTGCCTTTATCGAATCCACGGGGAGGTCACTGTTCACGAGCTGAATGTTTTCGCTGCTTTCAAGAAGAGGGAACAATACTCCTGTACGGTCGATCACACCGATTGTTTTTGCTTCCTGAGTCGTGAAGTTCATGATCAGGGCGGGTGCCACCATCATCAGCAGCATCAGCACCGGCATCAGGATTGTTGTGATGATAAAGCTCTTCTTGCTTACGCGCTCGGCATACTCGCGCGATATGATTATTCCGATTTTATTCTTCATTTTTTCGTTGACGGTTATTGCGTTCTACGGTTTCTATAAAGATGTTGTCCATCGACGGAACAAGCGGATTGAACGACGCTATTTCCACTCTTTCATTCGCTGCTGCGATCACGTCACGGGGCGTCACACCCTCGTTAAGTTTCAGCGCGAGGGTTGTGGAAGGAAGCGAGATGCCCGTTGACGGATCTGTGCCTGGAGCCACTGTTTCCACTCGTGCCATCTTGTCAAGCATCTCCTTTAGCTCGGTTCCGTCTCCGTTGAAAGCAAGTGTGTAACGTCCCTGACCGAATTCTCTGCGCAGATCGGCCACATTGCCCGACAGGATATTTCTTGACTTGTTGATTAGCGTGATATTGTCACAGAGAGTCTCTACGCTCGACATGTTGTGGGTCGAGAATATGATCGTCGTTCCCTCGTCCCTGAGTTTCAGCATCTCCGATTTCAGCAGATTGGCATTGATTGGATCAAAACCGGAGAATGGTTCGTCGAAGATCAGCAGGCGGGGATGATGGAGTACCGTGACGATAAATTGCACTTTCTGCGCCATGCCTTTTGAAAGCTCCTCCACTTTGCGGTTCCACCAGTCAGCTATTCCGAAGTGGTCAAACCACTGTTTGAGCTGACGCGTTGCATCGGCTCTCGAAAGTCCTTTCAGACGCGCGAAGAAGATTGCCTGTTCGCCTACCTTCATCTTCTTATACAGTCCGCGTTCTTCCGGAAGATAGCCGATATGATCCACATCTGCTCCCGTCAGGGCATGTCCGTCAAAAAGCACTTCGCCTGAATCTGGAGCAGTGATATGATTGATGATACGGAGAAGCGTGGTCTTGCCAGCTCCGTTTGGTCCTAACAGACCGTACACTTTACCCTCCGGAACGTTCAGACTCACGTCGTCAAGGGCTAAATGATTCGTGAACGCTTTGCTCACGTTTTTCACTTGTAGCAGATTTTTATCCATTGCTTTGGTTTTGTTCTCTTCTTATTGATTAAGGGGTAGCCTCGTTGCGTCACTGATTATCCTTTTATTATTTGCCTTTGGCTGACCTTTTTTATCATTTGACGCTCATCCCCCCGATTAGTTTCATTCATCCCTTATTTTTTTTCAAAAAATCTATTTTGGGCTCATAATTGGCTGTAGTTTCATTGAGCAATCTGCGCATGGTTCGCGACGTCGTGTCACTCTCCACAATCTCCCGCACCCCTTTCAGCACCCGGTCGAGCTGATAATTGGAGTCGGCATAATCCATAAGTCCGTCAAGCGACTTCCCCAGCCCGCGGTAGAGCGTTTCGCTGAAATAGAGCGCACTCTCAGTCACCGCCGCGTATTGAAGCATATAGAGCCATAGTTCGATCACCCACTCGCTTCCCGGATCAAGCATCCTGAATTGTTTCAGATGTCCGTTCACCACACTGATTCTTGCCTTCGAGCGTCTGCCATACTTTGCTCTGCTCAGTTCTTTGCTGACGGCTTGCTTGAATTTTTCCAGAAGCTTCTCCACATCCGGATTGAGGAAGAACTCATAGTATTGCTTCACCTCGCTTGAAATCCCGTAGGTATTCAGTATCAGCTCTATCAGCTGCTCCTGAGTCAGATTTGCAAGCTCTTTTTTCAGTTGTGCCTTGGACATTTCAGCGTTTCTCAGTCTGTTTGAATCCTATTGTGAAGTAGTCTCTGTTCATCTCATTCGGGCGCAAAGCCTTTCCGTCCCATATCACTATGTCAAGATCTATCGGCACGAGCCCGCTCCTTCTTGCTTCATCATCACGTCCGTGTTCGGTCTCATATTTTTTTAGCAATTCGTTTAAAGTTTCTAAAGCAAGAGGAGTTTCCAGTTTTGCCACGGCATTTCGGTAACTGTGGCAGCTCTCCGGGTTTCCCCATGGCTTTGTTTCGTAGATATCCGAAGTCACCATGTTTCTGCCGGTCTGGCGGAGCCACTCCAGCGCTTCTTCAATAGCCCTTCTTCGCTGCCCTGCCACATTGCTCCCGAGTCCTATCACTGCTTGGTGCAATGTTGGATTCTGTTCATTCCGCCTACTCCGCATCCTGAGCAACTTCTTTCATTGATAGCGATATTCGCTGTTTGTGGGTATCGACGTCCAGCACCTTCACCATCACGTGTTGATTAAGCTTCACCACTTCTCTGGGGTTATTTACTCTTTTTATAGCCATCTGCGACTTATGCACAAGTCCCGACTGATGCACGCCTATGTCAACGAATGCTCCAAAATCCGTGATATTGTTCACGATGCCTGGTAGCACCATCCCCGCACGCAGGTCGTCTATGCTGTGTACAGTCTCGTCAAATTTGAATTCCGAGAATGTCTGTCGCGGATCTCTCCCCGGTTTCTCAAGTTCTTTGATTATGTCCTTCAGCGTCGGAAGTCCGCACTCATCCGTCACGTATCGGTCCAGATCGAGCTTATGCAGTCTGTCTTTATCTTCCACAAGTTCCTTCACTGTGCAGCCAAGATCTTTTGCGATTCGCTCCACTATGTCATAGCGTTCCGGATGCACTCCTGTATTGTCGAGCAGATTCTCCGCTTCCGGTATGCGCAGAAATCCCGCACACTGCTCGAACGCTTTAGCTCCGAGTCGGGGCACTTTCATCAACTGCTTTCTTGACGTGAATGGTCCGTTTTGCGCTCTGTAATCCACTATGTTTTTGGCTATCGTGTCTCCGATACCCGACACGTACGAGAGCAGTCGCGCGGATGCAGTGTTCAGATTCACCCCCACGCTGTTCACGCAAGCCTCCACAGTGTAGTCAAGCGAAGCTTTTAGCGCAGTCTGGTCCACGTCATGCTGGTATTGTCCCACTCCTATCGACTTCGGATCTATCTTCACAAGCTCGGCAAGAGGATCCACGAGCCGGCGGGCTATCGACACCGCCCCTCTCACCGTCACATCCTCGTTCGGAAATTCCTCACGGGCTATAGCCGACGCTGAATAGACGGAAGCTCCGTTCTCGTTCACCACGTTCACGCTCACTTCGTGAGGATAGCGCAGACGCCGTAGGAATTGCTCGGTCTCTCGGCCTGCGGTTCCGTTGCCCACCGCAATAGCTTCCACTCCGTATTTTTTCACGAGATTAAGCACCGTTTCCTCCGCTCCTTCCCTGTCATTGTGAGGAGGCGTCGGATAAATCACGTCATGATGTAGAAGCGATCCCGATTCATCTATCACCACCACCTTGCAGCCCGTGCGGTAGCCGGGATCCACTCCCATCACCCGCTTCGGTCCCAATGGAGCGGCCATCAGGAGTTGGCGTAGATTGTCAGCAAATGCTTCTATCGCCACACGGTCCGCTTCCGTGCGTGTTGTGGCTGCCACCTCGTTCTCGATTGAGGGACGAAGCAGGCGGCTGTATCCGTCTGCCACGGCATCCTCCAGTATCTCGCGGTGACGTCCCTGTGTCCGGCTCCTGACAAATCGCCTGTTCAGCCTTTCCACAGCCTCTTCATTGTCAATTTCTATCGACACCCTGAGCAATCCTTCGTTCTCCCCGCGCCTCATTGCCAGATAGCGGTGCGAGCTGCAGCGGTTGAGCGGTTCGGTGAACTCATAGTAGTCGGCGTATTTCACCGCATCCTGCTCTTTGGCTTTCACCACCTTTGATGTAATCTTGGCAGTTCTCTTGAATCTACCTCTCACGTCATTTCTTGCTTCAATATTTTCGCTCACTTTCTCAGCGATTATGTCAGAAGCTCCCGCAAGGGCGTCATCCACATCCTTCACCTCCGACGTCACGAATTTCTTGGCTTCTGCCGGATTGAAATCATTACGTTGGTCAAGGATTTTTTCTGCCAGCGGTTCCAGTCCTCTCTCGCGTGCCATCTGCGCACGTGTCCTTCGTTTCGGTTTGTAGGGCAGATAAAGATCTTCCACGGCTGCCATATCCTCAGCTGCTTCTAATGCTTTCTCAAGTTCAGGAGTGAACTTGCCGAGCGATGTAATCACGTTCGTCACGTATTCTTTTCGATCCGCAAGTTCCTGTACGCTTTCTGCAGCAGTCTTTATAGCGAGTATCGCAACTTCGTCAAGCGACCCCGTCACTTCTTTTCGGTATCTTGCGATGAAAGGTATTGTTGCTCCGTCGGCAAGAAGATCAAGCACCGCCTTTACTCTGGCAGGAGCATAGCCGAGCCGGGCTGATACGGTTTTTGCAATATCAGTGGACATTGGTAATTATTTCATTTTTTTGCTCTCAGCGTTATGATGGTAAGCTCGGGGGTGGCACCGAGTCTGAATGGCACGCCCACCGTTCCCGCGCCTATGTTCACGTACAGTTGGTGTTCGCGCTCATTGCCGTTTCTGTCAGCAAGGTTGCCCATCCCGCCGTTATAGTCTTTGTCTTTGTCACTGTAGAGTCCTCCCCACGTCTCATATCTCAGGGAAGCAGGCGAATGTCCTCCCACCTCTATCTGCATGGCATGGGTGTGACCTGAAAGAGTAAGTGCCACATTCACATCCGGATTTCCCGCTATCGAGTCATCCCAGTGCCGGGGATTATGTGAGAGCAGGATTTTTGTGGTTTCGTCATCGAGTTTCGGATATGAAGCATCGAGTGATCCGTAGGTATTGAACGGAGGCTCGCCGATATTCTCCACACCGATCAGAGCGATCGAATCACTCCCCCGCCTTAGCATCACGGTCTCGTTTCGCAGAAGACGCATGGGCGTACGGGAATAGAGAGCTTCAAGTGTATCCATATTTGCCTTCTTGGCTTCGGCTGAGGGCCATATATGATAGTCTCCGTAATCATGATTACCGAGTATGGCATAGCAGCCGTCCTTGGCGTGCATCTTGGCGAGGGCTTCCACATGCGGTCTCAGCTCTTCGCTCTGGCTGTTCACGATATCGCCCGTGAACACTACCGCATCAGCCTCCGCTTCGTTGATTTTTCCTACCAATCTGTTGATATGTAAGTTGCTCTTTCCGTAGGTCCCGGTATGGAGATCGCTTATCTGCGCTATTCTGTAACCGTCAAAAGCCTCCGGAAGCCCGGCTATCTCTACTTCTTTCTCCACCACGTCGACACTGAGGCGGTTGATGGTCGCCGCCCACCACATTGTGGCGAACACTATTAACGCAATCGTACCACCCGTAACGTCCATCCATCCCCACGCCTTTCCTTTCCATAGGCGTGGTATCGACGCTACAGCATCAAAAATCAGGAAAATGAATTTCGGAAAGTAGATGGAGAAATAAGCGTAAAGCCCCCACATCACCACCTGCATCACGCTCTCCCCTCCGCTCTCTCTCGGCAGAAGGACTATCACACCGAGTGCCACATTTGCAACTATGGCGGACCATATCACAGCACGTCTCGGTAGTTTACTCTTGAATCGTGCTTTGCACACATAGTATATTCGCCAATCAATCAACAGATTGATAGCTACCACTATAAAAAGTAAATAAAGATGAAGTCGCATGCTGTGTTATTTTGGAGTGAGAGTGCGTCAGCTGTAAGGATCGGTATCCTGTCAGCTATATTTTTGGCATTAGGCGTGTACGGCTTCTACTGTCAGCTTGTTTTTTAGCGGGTTGGCATACATGGTCCACATTTTTTCAATCATGAACTTGTAGTCCTCATCGCTCACTGGATCGGGTAGTTCTTTAGCAACCTTTGCAAGCTGACTTTCCACGTATTCGTCCACCTTCTTAACGTCGTCGTCAGTGTAGAACTGGCTGAATTCTTCAGTACCGTTCAGGCGGTCGTAAGCGATGTAGTTTATCGGGTAGATATGGAAGCCTGCATGTATCGTATTGTCTATCACAGCGCAGATTGCTCTCACAAGCTCATTCTTGTCGGTGATGTCGCTGAGGCGCTCAAGCTGAGGATTGATGCACTCGCCGATACTGAAATGTACGCGTCCCTTGTTCCCTACCAGACCGGTCTCCATGCTGAACAGATCATCTCGCTGACTTTTCTTGAAGTCCGGGTCCTTGCTCCTCAGCAGGAACTCTCTTGCCTTCAGATAATCATTCGGGTCATATTCGTAGGAGATTGCCGTTGGCATAAGCTTCACCTCCATCACGTTCTGCAGCATATCGCCTTCGCCTGCGAGCGCCATCATCTTGATGAGACTTTCTTGCGTGTGATCACTCGAATCTTTTGAGCGGCCCTCGCGTTGAGCTATCCACACTGACTGGTTTTTCTCCGTGATGCAGTAGTGGATATAGGCGGAAAGCTGTTTGGCGGCCTCAAGTGCCTGACGCATTTCCAGATTTCTCTTCACAATGAAACTCTTGTTGAGCTTCACCAGATCCTCGATCCACTCGTATATCAGCAGATTGTTACCGATAGCGATCTCGCTTGTCGGGATTTTGGCTCTGATAAGGCAAAGGTTGAGAAACGATGCATCGAGCACGATGTCTCGGTGATTGGTAATGAATGTCCCGACGCCCTTGATGTTGCTGATGCCGTTCGACGTCACTCCGTCTGTGAATCGGCTTGCGAGCATCTCAAGGAAGGGATACATGATCTTTAGCTGAAATTCTTCCTTATTATGCACCGAAAGCATGTCGGCTTTCAGCTTGTCATAATCCGTTGTAGGCATCATGTAGCGCACTGCGTGCTCGAATCCCGGCTCTTTCACCAGGGATTGCATTTTCGCGTCGAAGTCCGCGTCATCTATTGGGGCTATATCTTTGAATTCTTCTTTTGTCATGATGGTTCCATTCGTGTCACAGTCTGCAAAGATAACTATTTAACCGATGAAAGTAAAGAGGAATCCGATATATTATCGTTTTGTTAAATAAATTTAAGAGTTAGCATAACTCAGCACCGTCGGCGATTCCACGTCCACACCGTATTCTTTTGCTTTGGCAAGAATTGCACGGGCGAGCTTCGGTTTCAGATCCTCCGGACAGTAACGGAAATATGCCTCAGCCGCTCTCACGTGCGCTGCATCTGGCATCGGATACTCTCTTCTTTCAGGAAGTCCGAACACGCTGTCGGGCAACTCTTTCTTCTCTTCGTACGTCAGTCGGTCATTCATAATCTTTTCTGTTTGGGCATGTGGTTAATTATAGTTTCGTTTGGATTTATAACGTTTCCCCGGGCTCTAAGGGTCATTTTGTTTGCATTGTTTCACGCATAGCCGCATTATTTCAAAAAAAATAACTAACTTTATCCCCCGATAAAATTTTGTATCCAAATTTTCAACTTCAGGATTGTCATTTATGCAGCAAGATAATGATGCCCCGCAGTATAGTCTCGGTGTCGCTCTTAGTGGCGGCGGGGCTCGGGGATTCGCACATCTCGGCGCTCTGAAAGCCTTGGATGAGACCGGTTTTAAGCCTGATTTGCTCGCCGGTGTCAGTGCCGGTTCGGTTGCGGCTGTCATGTATGCCGCCGGGCTGTCTCCCGAGGAAATCATCGATCGTTTCGCCTCCGCCAAATTTTCCAATTTCACCAGATTCAGTCTCGGAAAGGCTGGACTTTTTGACCTCGGCAGATTCAAGAAATTCCTCCTCGACGCCATTGCACCCTACAAATATCTTGAGGAGCTCCCCATCCCCACCTACGTCGGTGCCACCGATTTTGACCACGGTCGTTCCGTGGCATTCAACACCGGACGTATCGGTGAACGCGTCATTGCTTCCTGCAGCATCCCCATCGTATTCCCTCCCGTCCGGATCGAAGGGACCAACTACGTCGACGGTGGCGTCCTCCGCAATCTCCCCTCCTGGATCATCCGTCCCTACTGCTCCCGGCTTATCGGCATCAACTGCAGTCCGCTCGTGCGTGAGCGTTACAACAAATCGTTGCTCGACATCGCCCTCCACACCTACAATCTCATGGCTAAGGCTAATCAGGCAGCCGACATGGAAATGTGCGACCTCAACGTCATCATGCCCGACATCGCCCACTACAAAGTCTTCAACCTCAAGCAGGTACGAAGCGTGTTCATTAGCGGTTTCGGGGCTATGCGTCATGCTCTCCGTCAGGCTGATTGGCTCGAAGGCGATGTCACCACCACCGACACGTCCTCAATCATTGTCCAGTAATACCAAAAGAATATTTCCCAGAAATGAACGATACCAAACCCGTTATCTACCAGCTCCTCCCCCGCCTTTTCTCTAATTACAACGAACATTGCGTCCCGGGTGGTTCAATCCAACAGAACGGCTCGGGAAAGATGAACGACATTACGCCCCGTGTCCTTGATGCCATTCGAGAGCTCGGCGTCACCCACGTCTGGTACACCGGCGTGATCGAACATGCCCACGCCACCGACTATTCTGACTTCGGTATCATCCCCGACAATCCTCATGTTGTCAAAGGAAAGGCTGGATCCCCCTATGCTATCAGCGACTACTACGACATTGACCCCGACATCGCTGTCGATGTCCCGTCACGCCTTGATGAATTTCAGGCGCTCGTCGATCGCACTCACCGGGCTGGAATGAAAGTGATCATCGACTTTGTCCCCAACCACGTTGCCCGACGCTATCACAGCGACGTCGCCCCCGATGGTATCGAGGATTTCGGTAAAGGTGACAACACTGACATGTTCTTCTCCCCGGTCAACAATTTCTACTACATCACCCGACAGATGTTCGTCCCCTCGGTCGATCTCGGATCCGGCGACGACGCCTATGTCGAATTCCCCGCTAAAGCTTCCGGCAACGACTGCTTCACGGCATTCCCCACCGCCAACGACTGGTATGAGACCGTTAAGCTTAATTATGGCGTCGACTACGGCAACGGCTCACGTCATTTCTCCCCCATCCCCCCCACATGGTTCAAGATGCTCCACATCCTACGTTACTGGGCATCAAAGGGCGTCGACGGGTTCCGTTGCGACATGGCGTTCATGGTTCCGATAGAATTCTGGCAGTGGGCTATTCCCACAGTTAAGGAACGCTACCCCGACATCATCTTCATTGCCGAGATCTACGATGTCGCCATGTATCGCGACTTCATTAACATCGCTCATTTCGACTACCTCTACGACAAAGTCAACCTCTACGACACCCTTCGTGGAGTCCAGTGCTGCAACGTCTCCGCCGCATGTATCACCAACTGCTGGCAGACGGTCGAGGGCATTTCTCACAACATGCTCAACTTCCTCGAAAATCACGATGAGCAACGCTTCGGATCCGAATTCTACGCCGGCGACCCCGCCCTCGTCATCCCTTCCCTTGTAGTTAGTTCGATGATAGGCACGGGACCCGTCATGATCTATGCCGGTCAGGAGCTCGGAGAACAGGCACTTGACGCCGAAGGTTACAGCGGTTACGATGGTCGCACCACCATCTTTGACTATTGGAGCATCCCCACCCTGCGCCGTTGGCTCAATCAGGGACTTTGCGACGGTAAGCGTCTCACTGCCCGCGAGCGCTGGCTCCGTCAGCAGTATCGGCGCATCCTCACGCTCTGCAACTCCGAGGACGCAATCTCCCGCGGGCGTTTCTTCGACCTCATGTACGTCAACTACGACAACCCTACCCTCAACCCCCACCGTCAGTACGCCTTCATCCGGTCCTACGATGACACGGCACTCATCATCGCCGTAAACTTCGACAGCCGGTCTGCCGATATGCTCATCAACATCCCCCGCCACGCCTTCGATCTCCTTTCCCTCCCCGAAGGTGAAGTTGAGTGTCACGAGCTCCTGTCAGGTAATGCAACCACCCTCACGCTTTCCGACTCAAGCCCATTCCCCGCTTTCGTGAGTCCTTACGGAGCCGTAATCTGGAAAGTCCGTAAGGCAACCCCGAAGCCGGCGAAAACGGCTAAGAAATCCACCCGCGCATCCCGCCCCGCATCCTCTCAAAAAAGCTGACGTGTCCCCCACGCCTTTTTTAACACAAAAATCTGCACGGCTTTTGCTGTTATGTAATATAAAAATTGTAATTTTGCGGCACAAAACAGTCATCATACCCCAATGAGCCAATTGTTACCCCCCTTCAAGGTTTTCTCCGGCACACGCTCTCGCTATGTTGCCGAGGAAATTTGTAAAGACCTCGGCGTTGAGCTTGGAAACATGAACATCCAGCACTTTGCCGACGGCGAGTTTGAAGTCTCTTTTGAAGAGTCCATTCGCGGTTGCGAGGTTTATCTCGTACAGTCCACGTTCCCCAACAGCGACAACCTCATGGAGCTTCTCCTCATGATCGACGCAGCAAAGCGTGCATCCGCCAAGTCCATCATCGCCGTTATCCCCTACTTCGGTTGGGCACGTCAGGATCGCAAGGACAAGCCCCGCGTTTCCATTGCCGCAAAGCTTGTGGCTGACCTCCTAAGTGCTGCCGGTGTCAACCGCGTAATCACCATGGATCTCCACGCCGATCAGATTCAGGGATTCTTCGACATTCCCGTCGATCACCTCTACGCTTCTTCCATCTTTATCCCCTACATCCAGTCGCTCGGGCTTGAGGACATGGTTATCGCCACTCCCGATGTTGGCGGTGCAAAGCGTGCCAACAACTACGCGAAATATCTCAATCTCCCCCTCGTTCTCTGCCATAAGCAGCGTGCCAAAGCCAACGTCGTGGCTAACATGACCGTGATCGGCGACGTGAAGGACAAGAACGTGATTCTCGTCGACGACATGGCTGACACTGCCGGCACAATCACCAAAGCTGCCGACCTAATGCTCTCTCAGGGCGCCAAGACCGTCCGCGCCCTCTGCTCCCACGCCATCATGAGCGATCCCGCAACCGAGCGTGTCAACAACAGTGGACTCACCGAAATGATTTTCACCAACTCCATTCCCTACAACAAGTACTCTCCCAAGGTGACTATCCTTTCCGTTGCCCGTCTGTTCGCCGACACAATTCGTCGCGTCCACACCAACGAGTCCATCTCCTCACAGTATCTGATCAAATAAATCTCCCCGGGCATCAGCTCGGCATGATTTCCTGTTATCGAATAAAGGCTGAGTCGTGATAAATTCCTCGACTCAGCCTTTCCTTTTTTTGACACACAATCCAACACATCTATATCCACTAACTAATCAACCATCATCATGAAAAAACTTTTTCTTGCGCTTCTGATTCTTGCGCTTCATGGCGTCTCGTCAGTCGTTTCGGCTCAGCCCGGACGCCCCGTCGACGAATCATCGCTCCCCGGCAAGCGTGGTCCCCTCAACGTCCGCAATGCCCGTTATCCTCGCCTCCTTCCCGACAACCGCATGGAATTCCGTGTAGTTGCTCCCGAAGCTTCTAAAGTCCAGATTGATCTCGGAAAGAAGTACGACCTCACCCGTGATGACAATGGCGTTTGGACAGGAATCACCGAACCCCTCACACCCGGTTTCCACTATTATTTTCTAATCATCGACGGTGTTCAGGTTGCCGATCCCGCCAGCGAGTCTTTCTACGGCTGCAGCATGATGTCGAGCGGTGTCGAGATTCCGTATCCCGAAGGCGACAATCGCTTCTATATATCCGACGTTCCCCACGGCGATGTCCGCATGATGCGTTATTTCTCCACTACTTCAGGCGACTGGCGTCGTGTCTACATTTATTGTCCTCCCGGATACGAGTCTTCCGACTCTACCTATCCCGTTCTCTATCTGCAGCATGGAGGTGGCGAGGACGAAAGAGGTTGGTCACAGCAGGGGCGCACCGACATTATTATGGACAACCTCATTGCTGCTGGCGAAGCTACTCCCATGCTTGTGGTTATGGCTGACGGCAACACCCCCGACTTTGAAAGAGAGCTCCTCACCGACTGCATCCCCTTCATTGAGAAAAATTTCCGTGTCCGCACCGATCGCGAAAGCCGTGCTCTCGCCGGTCTGTCGATGGGTGGAATCCACACCCTCAACACCGGCATCCCCAACCTCGACAAATTCGCCTACCTCGGCGTTTTCAGTTCCGGATGGTGGGCCAACCCCACACCGTTTGGCATGCCGCATGACACAGAAAAGTACTATCAGATTCTCAAGGACAACAAGGACAAGTTCAACAACGATCTGAAAGTATTCTGGCTCTCTATGGGAGGTCCCGAGGATATTGCCTTCGACAACTGCCGCATCATGCGTGGGCGCCTCGACGAGATTGGAATCAACTACGATTACTTCGAGACTCCCGGCGGACACACATGGCCCGTTTGGCGCGAAAGCCTCTACCATTTCGCCCCCCTCCTCTTCAAGTAATCCCCCCTCATTAAGCCATCAAAGGCACGGTGTCACATCCGGCACCGCGCCTTTTATTTTATTCTTTCTCCGACAGCTCCAGCCATCGCATCTCCTTCTCGTCAAGCCCCACCTTCACCGCCTCATATCGAGCCGCTTTCTCCGCAATGTCCGTAATTGCATCTCCGCTGTTGAACGTAGCTTCAAGTGCGGCCTTTTCAGCTGTCAGAGCTTCTATTTCAGCGGTAAGTTGCTCGAATTCCTTTCGCTCCTTGAAGGTCATTTTCTCCTTTCGGTTGTCGCGTCTGCGGTCCTGATTCTTGGCATCCTTCTGTGTTTTATCACCGTTGGCGTTCTGTGATTCCTTTGCCTGCCGGTCCATAAATTCACGGTATTCCGAGTAATTTCCTGGGAAATCCTTCACCACTCCATCCCCCTCCATCACGAAGAGATGATCCACTATCGAATCCAGGAAAAACCGGTCGTGCGACACCACGATCACGCATCCCTTGAAATTGGCGAGATATTCCTCCAGGATTCCGAGAGTCACTATGTCCAGATCATTTGTCGGCTCGTCGAGGATAAGGAAATTCGGCGAGCGCATCAGCACTGCTGCCAGGTGTAGTCGCGCCTTCTCTCCTCCGCTGAGTGTATGGATATATTTCTGCTGGTCAGCTGGTGAAAAGAGGAAATGCTGAAGGAATTGCATCGGTGAGTAATGCACTCCGTCATTCACCACTATGTCCTCCGCAATTTCCGTTACGGCATCTATCACTCTCTTCTGCTCGTCAAACTGTATTCCCTCCTGACGGTAATATCCGAACTTCACTGTCTCACCTACCGTCCACGTCCCGCAGTCCGCTTCGATTAATCCCTGGAGCATTTTGATGAAAGTTGACTTCCCCACGCCGTTCCTTCCCACTATTCCCACCTTGTCGTATCTTGCGAAATTATAAGTGAAGTCATCAAGAATCACTTTGTCGCCGAATCGTTTCCCCACTCCATCTGCCTCGAATATTTTCGATCCGATGTAGCTCGATTTCACGTCAAGATTCACATTCTTCTCTTTCAGATTCACCTGGCTCCGCCGTTTCAGATCATGAAATGCATCTATTCTGTACTTTGCTTTGCCTGCACGCGCCTGTGGCTGACGGTTCATCCAGTCCTGTTCCTTTCTTAGTGTGTTCTTCACCCTTGCCAGTTCCTCGCTCATCGCCGCGATGCGATCGGCTCTTCTGCGCAGGTAATAGGCATAGTTGCCATCGTGTGTGTAGGTGGCGCCTCGGTCCATCTCGATGATTTTGTTGCACACGTTGTCAAGAAAATAGCGGTCGTGAGTCACCATAAGCAACGTGATTCTCGAACGTCTCAGATAATTTTCAAGCCATTCCACCGTCGTTATGTCCAGATGGTTGGTTGGCTCGTCAAGCAGCAACAGCTTCGGATGCTTCACTATCACTTCCGCAAGTGCGATGCGCTTTGTCTGACCTCCCGACATTTGAGCCAGGGGACGGTTGAAGTCGGTTATATCCATCTGGTGGAGCAATCGCTTCATTTCCTCCTCACGCTCCCAGCGTTCCGTTGGATCTTCCACTTTTTCAGCCACTCTGCGGCATATTGTCAGTGGAGTGGCGCCGTCCGGAAATTCTGGCGTCTGTGCAAGCATTGCCACATCCACGTCATTCTGGTACGTGATTTTTCCCGAATCTGCTGAGATTTCTCCCGTCAGGCAGCGGAGAAGTGTAGTTTTTCCTGTGCCGTTCTTGGCTACTATACCGATTTTGTCTCCTTCGTTCACGCCGAATGTCACGTCCGCGAACAGAACGCGGTCTCCCACGCTCTTCGTCAGTTCTTCCACCTGTAGATATATTCCCATGGATTTTTCTTCTTTTTCCGTTCTTTTCTGCAAAATTACTTTAAAGCAACTAAATTTCCCTATATTCGCCTGATTATTCTACTTTTTTTATTATTTTTGCAGATACATGCATGCCACCTTATCGTGTGTGACATTTTTCTGACCTTTTTCTTTTACCTTATTCTCTCCCCGACCTGACCTTATTCTTTTAGTATCCGAATTATGAAGAAATTTATCATAGCCGCCCTTTTTGCTGCTCCGCTTGCCATCTCTCTGTCGGCGCAGCGTTCCGTTTCCACCCTGACCGATGGTTGGAAATTCAGCAAAGGCACGTCCCTTGAGGGTGCCGTTCCAGTATCCGTTCCCCACGATTGGGCGATCTACGGTCCTTTTGACCGCGACAACGATCTCCAGATTGTCGCCGTCGAGCAGAATGGAGAGACGGAAAAGACAGTCAAGACCGGACGCACCGGTGGTCTGCGATATTTCGGCAATGGCATTTACGCCACCACGTTTGAGCTCCCCGACACAGTTGGTCGCCATTTCGAACTCCTCTTCGACGGAGCGATGTCCCATCCTCGTGTGTCTGTCAATGGTCAGGATGTCGGCGGCTGGGCTTACGGCTATAATTCATTCCATCTTTCACTCGATGGTGCCGTGAAGCCTGGGCTCAACACTCTTGAGGTTTCGCTGGAAAACAAGCCTCAGTCATCCCGTTGGTACCCCGGGGCTGGTCTGTTCCGCAACGTCCATCTCATCTCCACCGACAAGGTTCACATCCCGGTTTGGGGTACCAGTGTCACCACTCCCTACGTCAAGGATGGTTTTGCCTCCGTCCGTCTCGTCACCGACATTGCCGGTACTTCCAAAGGTCAGCCGGTCGATGTCGTGAGTCGCATCATCGCACCCGACGGCTCTGTCGTTGCCACCAACTCTTCTCGCCACATTTCCCACGGTCAGCCCGAGATTCAAAATTTCCTTGTTGAAAATCCATTGCTTTGGTCTCCCGAATCTCCGAATCTCTATTCCATTGTGACTACTCTTTTAGTCGACGGAAAGGAAGTCGACTCCTTCACGACTCCCCTCGGTATCCGTACTATTGAGTACATTCCCGAAAAAGGATTTTTCCTCAACGGCACGCCCACTCAGTTCAAGGGCGTTTGTAATCACCATGACCTCGGCCCGCTTGGCGCGGCTGTCTCTGAAGCCGCTCTCCGCCATCAGCTCGAAATGCTCAAGGACATGGGGGTCAATGCCATCCGCACCGCCCATAACATGCCTGCGCCGGAGCTTGTACGCCTCTGCGACGAAATGGGATTCATGATGATGGTTGAGCCGTTCGACGACTGGGCTTTCCGCCCCAAGAGCCCCAACGGCTACGGCACCCTGTTCAACGAATGGGCGGAGCGTGACGTTGTCAACATGATTCGCAACTATCGCAACAATCCCTCTGTCGTAATGTGGAGCATCGGCAACGAGGTTCCCAGCCAGTGGGGACCTGATGGCGTGGCTGAACTCACCTTCCTACAGGACATCGTTCACCGCGAGGATCCCACCCGTCCCGTCACTTGCGGTATGGATCAGCTCGGCGTGATTCTCGACAACGGATTTGCCGCAGCTCTCGATATTCCCGGCTTAAATTATCGCGTCCCTTACTATCAGGAAGCCTACGCGAAGCTGCCTCAGCAGCTCATCCTCGGCTCCGAGACAGCCTCCACCGTCTCTTCTCGTGGTGTCTATCATTTCCCCGTTGAAATCGGAAAAGGCATCCTTCACCCCGACAATCAGTCCTCTTCCTACGATGTTGAGGCTTGCTCATGGTCCAATCTCCCCGACTACGATTTTGCCGCAAGCGACGATCTCCCCTACATGCTCGGTCAGTTCGTCTGGACCGGGTTTGACTATCTCGGCGAACCCACCCCCTACGACACCGACGCATGGCCAAGCCACTCAAGTCTGTTTGGCATCATCGACCTCGCTTCGCTTCCAAAGGACCGCTACTGGCTCTATCGCTCAAAGTGGAACACTGATAGCGCGACGCTTCACGTTCTCCCTCACTGGAACTGGAAGGGTCGTGAAGGCGAGACCACCCCTGTCTTTGTCTACACATCTTATCCCTCTGCCGAACTCTTCATCAATGGAAAGAGTCAGGGAATCCGCGAGAAAAATGACTCCACCGTCCTCCATCGCTATCGCCTGATGTGGAACGAGACTGTGTATGAGCCTGGCGAACTCCGCGTAGTCGCCTTCGACGCAGACGGCAACCCTGCTGCTGAAAAGACTGTCCGCACTGCTGGAAAGCCTCACCATCTCGTTCTCACCCCCAATCATTCTTCCATGAAAGCTGATGGAAAGGATCTGATCTATGTTACCGTTCAGGTAGCGGACAAGGATGGGAATATCGTCCCGACCGACTCCCGCATGGTTCGCTTCGATGTCAGTGGCGCTGGATCTTTCCGCGCTACGGCAAATGGTGACCCGACATGTCTCCTCCCATTCCACGAGCCGCGCATGAACCTCTTCAGTGGTGCATGCACAGCCATCATTCAGGCATCCGACGTCCCCGGCGATGTCACTCTCACGGTCACTGCTCCTGGAGTCCGCAAGGCTTCTCTCACTCTCCCTGTGGTTGATGACTGATCCGATACAGAATTTTCAAAAACAACAATATTAAATCCCTAACCTAAAATCCAATGACAATGGAAGCTAAAATCAAGAAAGAATTTGAGAAACGTTTCGGCTCCGAAGGCACCATCTATGCCTCCTCCGGCAGAATCAACCTTATCGGCGAGCACACCGATTATAATGGTGGATTCGTCTTCCCCGGCGCTATCGACAAGTGCATCATGGCGGAGATTAAGCCCAACGGTACTGACAAAGTTCGCGTTTTCTCTATTGATATCGACGAATATGTCGAGTTCGGTCTCAAGGAAGAGGATGCCCCTAAGCAGCAGTGGGCGCGCTACATCTTCGGCGTTTGCCGCGAGATTATCAAGCGTGGCGGAAAAGTTGAAGGTTTCGACGCTGTTTTCGCCGGCAACATTCCTCTCGGGGCTGGTCTCTCATCTTCAGCTGCCCTCGAGAGCTGCTTTGCTTTCGCACTTAATGATCTATTCAACGATGGTAAGATCGAGAAGTTCGAGCTTGCACGCATCGGACAGTCCACTGAGCACAACTACTGTGGCGTCAACTGCGGTATCATGGACCAGTTCGCATCTGTATTCGGCAAGAAGAACAATCTCATGCGCCTCGACTGCCGTTCCGGTGAATTTGAATATTTCCCCTTCGAGCCCAAAGGCTACCAGCTTGTCCTCGTTGACTCTGCTGTTAAGCACGAGCTCGTTGATTCTCCCTACAACAAGCGTCGTGAATCATGCGAGCGCGTAGCCCGTCGTCTCGGTGTCGAGACTCTCCGCGATGCCACTATGGAGATGCTCGATGCTGCCAAGTCCGACATTTCCGAGGAGGATTACATGCGTGCCCGCTACGTAATTGGCGAGAAGCAGCGCGTCCTCGACGTCTGCGACGCTCTTGTCCGTGGCGACTACGAGACCGTTGGCGAACGTATGTATCAGACTCACGAAGGTCTCTCAAAGGATTACGAGGTATCTTGCGAGGAACTCGACTTCCTCAACGACGTTGCCCGTGAATGTGGTGTCACCGGATCACGCATCATGGGTGGTGGTTTCGGCGGTTGCACCATCAACCTTGTCAAGGATGAGCTTCACGACAAGTTTATAGAGACCGTTAAGGCTCGTTTCGCCGAGAAGTATGGTCACGAACCCAAAATCTACGACGTTGTCATCTCCGACGGCGCCCGCAAATGCTGATTCCATGCTGTTATGAAAGTAGATCGTCACACTGTCCCTTCACCCAAGGGCGACATCACCATCTTCCGCCTCACCAACGATAACGGTGCATGGGTCGAACTCTCTTCTCTCGGAGCTGGCATCCTCGGCGTCGGTGTCCCCGACCGCGACGGCAACATCGAAAACGTAGCCCTCGCCTATGCCGATCCCGCTGCTTATCTCTATGATGGTCCCTGCATGGGCAAGACCCCCGGACGTTTCGCCAACCGCATCGCCGGAGCGCGCTTCTCTCTTGATGGAAAAGTCTGTCTGCTCGACCCCAACCAGGCTCCTAACGCCCTTCATGGTGGAAAGGAAGGCTTCCAGAATCAGATCTGGGTTGCCGATACCCGTGGTCACTCCACTGTCGTATTCTCTCGCCTCAGCCCCGATG
Organism: uncultured Bacteroidales bacterium; assembly: GCA_947176235.1. Classification (GTDB taxonomy): domain Bacteria; phylum Bacteroidota; class Bacteroidia; order Bacteroidales; family Muribaculaceae; genus CAMWPM01. Next base: position 56,953 of record CAMWPM010000002.1, read on the forward strand.
GCGAGGAAGGCTATCCCGGCACTCTCGAAGCTCAGGTAGCTTACACTTGGGACAACGAAAATCAGCTCACCATTAAGTATTCCGCTGTCACCGACGCCCCCACTGTGGTCAATCTCACCAACCACGCCTACTTTAACCTTGCAGGCGAAAACTCCGGCACGGCGCTTGACCACACTCTCCGTCTCAATGCTTCGCACTATCTCCCCACCGACGCCACCCAGATTCCAACCGGCGAACTCGCGCCCGTCGCAGGCACTCCGATGGATTTCACAGCTCCCGTTCCCCTCGGTGCTTCAATCCGTGCCGACTTCGAGCCGCTCCACATCGGCAAGGGATATGACCATTGCTGGGTAATCGACGGTTGGCAGAAAGGCACCGTCTCACCGGTTGCTCTGCTTGCCGATCCTAAGTCCGGTCGAGTCCTTGAAGTCGAGGCCGACACACCCGGTGTTCAGGTCTACACCGGCAACTGGTTTGGGGGTGAGACAGCCCTCAATCCCGAGGGACGTCCCTATCTCGACAACGAAGGAGTGGCTATCGAATGTCAGTATTTCCCCGATGCCCCTAACCATCCCTCTTTCCCGTCAACTGTTCTTCGCCCCGGCGAGAAGTTTAATCAGACAATCATCTATCGTTTTAAAGTAGAAAAATAATGTCAGAACCTATCAAACCCACCCTTTTCGTCCTCGCTGCCGGTATGGGTAGCCGCTACGGCGGTCTCAAGCAGCTCGACCCGCTTGGTCCCCATGGCGAGACTATCATGGACTACTCAATCTACGACGCCATGCAGGCAGGTTTCGGTAAAGTTGTTTTCGTAATCCGCAAGGACTTCGAGAAAGACTTCCGCGAGAAAATCCTCTCGAAATATGAAGGACACATCCCCGTTGAAGTCGTTTTCCAGTCTGTCGACGCACTTCCTGAAGGCTACACATGTCCTCCCGATCGCTCAAAGCCCTGGGGCACCAACCACGCCGTCCTCATGGGTAAGGATGTCATCAGCGAGCCCTTCGCTGTCATCAATGCCGACGACTTCTATGGTAGAGATGCTTTTGAGGTTATAGCCAAAGAACTTCAGCGCCCCCGCGACGGAAAGGGCGACTACTGTATGGTTGGCTTCCGTGTCGGCAACACCATGACCGAAAACGGTTCCGTTGCACGTGGAGTCTGCGAAAACCGTGACGGCAAACTCACATCAGTTGTCGAGCGCACAGCCATATCCTATGACGACGACCACCGCATCGTATTCACCGACGAGAACGGCAACGTGCAGACACTCGACCCCGCCACACCTGTTTCCATGAACCTCTGGGGATTCACCCCCGACTACTTCGACTATAGCGAGCGTGAGTTCCGTCATTTCCTTGACCGTGACATCAACACTCCCAAAGCCGAATTCTTCATCCCCCTTGTCATCGACACGCTCATCAACAGCGGCGAAGCAACAGTTAAGGTTCTCGACACTGATTCCAAGTGGTTTGGCGTCACCTATGCTGCCGACCGTCCCGGAGTTGTCGAGAAATTTGCCGAGCTTCACGCTTCCGGACTATATCCCGAAAAACTCTTCTGATCTGCTCCCGTCTGCGGAATTCATCCACAGGACATAGCTGATCACCCCCCGCATTGACCATCCAAGTCGCTGTGTCAGATTTCGACACAGCGACTTTTTTATGTTTCGATAGTATCCGTAGGACTAATTAAACCCTTCGTCTAATCTATGCGCTTTTGTGTGAGATCCTCCTCTCAAATTCCAAAATTTCAATGTTCTCTTTTATCGGACATGTCCGACACCGCAAAATTACAACCGAAAACACCCCCACCACCTGTCAAAAAAGCACATTCTTTCACCAACTCCCAACTCCTAACTCCTAAAACCTAACTCCTAACTCCCAACTCCTAACTCCTAACTCCTAACTCCCAACTCCTAACTCCTAACTCTCCTTAATTTTCCCTAAATCCGTTATATTACCCTAATTCACCCCGCAAAAAGATTTTGCCGTTTGTTATTTTTATTGTAACTTTGCAAGCCGCATAAAATATAGCATACTGACATGAGACAACTTAAGATAACGAAATCAATTACCAACCGTGAAAGTGCTTCCCTCGACAAATACCTCCAGGAGATTGGACGTGAGGACCTTATCACTGTTGAAGAAGAAGTAGAACTTGCCCAGCGTATCCGCGAAGGAGATCAGGCAGCTCTCGAAAAACTTACTCGCGCCAACCTCCGTTTCGTCGTTTCCGTAGCTAAGCAGTATCAGAATCAAGGTCTTTCTCTCCCCGACCTAATCAACGAAGGAAACCTTGGTCTTATCAAAGCGGCACAGAAATTCGACGAAACTCGTGGTTTCAAATTTATTTCCTACGCCGTTTGGTGGATCCGTCAGTCCATCCTTCAGGCGCTCGCCGAACAGTCACGTATCGTCCGACTCCCCCTCAATCAGGTGGGATCTCTCAACAAAATATCCAAGGCGCTCTCCAAATTCGAGCAGGAAAACGAGCGCCGTCCTTCTCCCGAAGAGCTTGCCGAGACCCTCGACGTTCCCGTAGAGAAGATCGCCGACACCCTCAAGGTTTCCGGTCGTCACATCTCCGTCGACGCCCCCTTCGTCGAAGGAGAGGATAACTCGCTCCTCGACGTCCTCACCAATGAAGACTCCCCCATGGCCGACTCCTCCCTCAATCAGGAGTCCCTCTCCAAGGAAGTTGATCGCGCTCTTCATCAGCTTCACGAGCGTGAGCGCGAGATCCTCAAGATGTTCTTTGGAATCGGATGCCAGGAGATGACCCTCGAAGAGATCGGAGCAAAATTCGACCTCACTCGCGAGCGTGTCCGTCAGATCAAGGAAAAGGCGATCCGTCGCCTCAAAGGACAGAAGAGCCGACTGCTCAAGACCTACCTCGGTCAGTAAGCGCTCTTAATATTGGCGAAAGCCCGGTCCACCTCACATCACACCATTTCAGGCCTAACATGCCACGCCGACCAATCAGGATTCTTGTAGCCCTACTTGCCGTCATCGCTTTATCGTGGCAGCAGGCAGATGCTCAGCGTGCAGCATCGCGACCCACCGGTCGCACCGGCTCCTCTCGCTCATCCTCTGGTTCCCGATCCTCATCCTCTTCTCAGTCATCCTCAACCTCAACCCCCAAGATTGAGATCGGACCCTCCTACGCCTGGAAAATAGTCCCGCCCCTCGGGCTACGCGAACCGGCTACCATCGACACGCTCTACCTCAACTACGCCCGGCAGTCAGTCCCCTCATTCTCTTCCCCCGCCTACGCCACCACCGGCAACCTCGGAGGTCCCGGGCAGACTATGATTTGGATGGATCGTGAGCCGATGAACTCATTCTTTTTCTCCGACGCCGTCCGTCAGTGGATTCCATCTCTTTCCACCATGCGGTTCTACAACACCCGCGTCCCGATGACCCTCCTTAGCTACAACACCGGAGGCTCACGCATCAACACACAGGACCGTCTCTCCGCCACCTTCTCTGGCAACATCAACGCCCGTGCACAGGTTGGCGCCATGCTTGACTATCTCTACTCCAAAGGCTCCTACGACAAGCAGGCTGCCAAGGACATAATTGCCGGAGCATCAGGATCCTATATGGGCGATCACATCGAATTTCAGGGATTTCTCACCCACTACGACGTCCTTTTCAAGGAGAACGGCGGTATCACCGACGATCTCTACATCACTGACCCCGCCCAGCTTCAGGGTGGTAACGGAACGATTGACTCAAAGTCCATACCTGTCAATCTCGCCAACGCCCATTCCCGCGTAAAGGACCTGAATCTCTACCTCAACACCCGCTACAAACTCGGATTTTGGCGCGAGGAATCCCCATCCGACACCATCCCCCTCGACGAAGTCCCCGACTCCCTCCGCATTCAGCGCTTCGTCCCCGTTTCAGCAGTCACCTGGACGTTCGACCTCCACAACGGCTCCCACATGTTCCGCAACGATCCCTCCTCCGCCGATAAGACCGACTTCTTCCGCAATTCCTACATCACCACAGGAAAGATGGAGGATCTTATGCACTACACCTCCGTCCGCAACACCGTCGGGCTCTCCCTCCTCGAAGGCTTCAACAAATACGCTCAGGCTGGTCTTTCTGCTTACATCGCCCACGAGTACCACCGCATCACCCAGACCACCGACACCATCCTCCGCATCCCCCCCGACGAGCGACCCGAAGGTCTCACCCCCTACGACGGCACACTCCCCGCCCATCGCGGTTCCGAGAATGGTCTGTTTATCGGCGCACAGCTTGTCCGCGCACAGGGACGCATCCTCAACTATGATGCCACGGCTGAGCTGGGTCTCACCTCCCGTTGGGCTGGCGACGTGAAGATCGACGGCAACGTCTACACCCGCTTCCGCCTCGGACGCGACTCCGTTTCCGTTCGTGCTTATGCCCGATTCCGCAATCAGGCTGCACCCTACCTGATGGACAACTACATCTCCAACCACTTCATCTGGCACAACAGCTTCTCCAAGACCCGCCGTCTCCGACTCGGTGGTGAGATTTCCGTCCCCTTCACCCGCACACGCCTCAGCGCAGCCGTGGAGAACGTCCAGAATCTCATCTACTTCAACGAGGACTGTCTCCCGGTCCAGCACGGCGGCAACGTTCAGATCGTCAGCGCCACCCTTCGTCAGGACCTCGCATGGCGCGCCCTTCACTGGGACAACATTGTCATCTTCCAGAAGTCAAGCAACTCCGACGTTATCCCCCTCCCATCCCTCGCCGTCAACTCCAACCTCTACGTCACCTTCAAGGTAGCCCGCGTCCTCTCCGTCCAGCTTGGAGTCAACTGCGACTGGTACTCCCGCTACTACGGCGTCGATTATCAGCCCGCCACCATGACATTCTACAACCAGCGTTCCGTCAAGGTCGGCAACTATCCCTTCATGAACGCCTACGCCAACTTCCGCCTCTCCAAGACTCGCTTCTTCGTAATGATGTCCCATGTCAATCAAGGCGTTATCGGTGGCGACGACTATTTCTCCATTCCCCACTACCCGCTTAATCCCCGGCGCTTCCAGATGGGACTCTCCATCGACTTTGCCAACTGATTCCCGCCACCATGCGCCCGCTTAAGCCCGTTCCCCGCTCCCGCCTCTCCCTCTACATCCTTCTCCTTGTCCTGACGCTCATCACCATCTTCTTCGTCCGTCAGTGCACCACACCCCGCCCCGCCCCACTCGCCGACCGTCGCGCCGGAGGCGACACCCTCAACGTAGCCATCGAACTCTCCCCCATGACCCTCTCCGTCAGCTCCGACACCCTCTCCGGCTTCAGCTACGACCTCATGCGCGCCATCGCTGCCATCCATCATCGCCCCGTTGTGTTCAACGGCTTCACAAATCTCCCCCGCACCATGCAGCGCCTCCTTGATGGTCGCTACGATATTGTCATCGCCGACATGCCCGTCACCTCCACCACGCGCCGCGACTACCTTTTCACCGATCCCATCTACCTCGACCGCGCAGTCCTTGTTCAGCTCCCCGACTCCACCGGCATTCTCCCAATCCCCGGACAGCAGGCACTCGCCCGACGCGAAGTCTGGGTTCCCGCAGGAACTCCCCTCACACGCCGCCTCCACGCACTCGGACGTGAGATCGGCGATACCATCTACGTCCATGAGGATCCCGACTATTCCGAGGAACAACTTATCATGCTGACAGCCGTCGGCGAACTTCCCTGCGCCGTCGTCAACTCCCGCGTCGCCCGACAGCTTGCCCGCGAATACCCCCGTCTCGACCTCTCCGTCGAGATCTCCTTCAACCAGTTCAAGGCATGGGCGCTCGCACCCCGCGACTCCGCCCTCACCGACACCCTCAACTCCTGGCTTGCCGCCTTCCGCACCACCCCCGCCTACGCCCGCCTCTCCAGCCGCTACTCCCTCTGATCCCCTTTGTTCCCTATCTTTTGCCATGTTACTCTGCGCATTAGCGAGCGTCAGGGGTGTCATCACCCCAAGTCACTTGTGCCGGAGGCACAACCCCCTTGTTAACCGCGGGCAGTAATGCCCGTGGTAATAGTCCCACATACATCCCCAGCCCCTGCGGGGCTGCACCATCACTCCCTGCGCAAGTCCTAACTCATAACTTCTAATTCTAAAATTTGCGCATATCGTACCTAACCACTATCTTTGCCATTACCAAAACATTTTTATACTCTAACAAATCAATTTCATTTATCACTATGAGAAAACGTTATCTCATTTCCGCACTCCTCGCAGTCGCAGCCGCACTGCCATCTCTCGCTCAATCCACCATTTTTTCCAACCCCTCCAACCGCGCCTACTTCGGTGTCCGTGCCGGCGTTGACATCACATCCCCTGGCGCCATCACCATCGAGGATGTTAGTCTTGACGTATTCAAAAACGGCGCAGGCTTTGAATTTGGCGGAATCTACAACATCCCCATCGTTGCCAACTTCTACATCGAGCCCGGACTCAAACTCTTCTTCTCCAACTATTCCATCAAGGACGATTTCGTCCACGCTATGGAGGATGACATCATCTACGACGCCATGTCCATCCACAAGTTCGGAATGCGCGTACCCGTCTTGGCTGGCTACCACTTCGATTTCACCCCCGACATCCGCGTCTCCATCTTCACAGGTCCCGAATTGCAGATCGGATTCAAAGGCGATCTCACAATTAAAAGCGGCAACTCCGAAAACTCAAGCAGCATCTTCGGCGACGACGGCGTCATGAGCCGCTTCAACCTTCTTTGGGGCATCGGAGCCGGCGTTGAATGGCGTCACATCTGCTTCAACGTCAACGGAGGCATCGGCATAATCAACACCCTCCGCGACTCCGGACCCGTCACCCTCCGCGAAAACCACCTCACCCTCTCCCTCGGCTACAACTTCTAATCCCTAATCTCCCCGCACTTTACAGGATATAAGATAATCATCCCGGGCATTCACGCCCGGGATGCCTTCTTTCATAATCTTATAAATATCATTAATTGAGTATCGTGTATTGTGTTATCGCCTCTGGCGATTAGCCCTGCTAAGAATTCTGCATCCGTGCATTATGAATTCCATTTCCTCCTGTCCCTCCTGCAAAACTCCTATCCATTTGTCTAAAATTCCCCAACTCTCAGTCATCAAACTTTTTTCTCTGCGCCCTCAGCTCCACTGCGTGAGATTTTTCCACCAGAATCCTCCTGTTTCTCCTGTGCTCCTGTCTTTTAACCATTAAATACCAGCGTATTATCACTCCTGACTCAAAATCTCTCTGCGTTCTCTGCGCCTCTGCGTGAGTCCACTCCCTTCCCCATCAATTGTGAATTTTGCATTGTGCATTGTGAATTCCCCTACCTCTCTCATTCCGGCTCCTTCGAAGCATTATGTATCACATAATCCTTCACCTCCTGGAACAGACGCGTCGCAAACACAAACTCATTCAGCGCCTCATTAGCCGTCGTGAAAATCTTACGCTTATCACCCACCCATTCACGGTAACCCTTGTTAATAAACACAATATTCTCCCCGATGCCCAGCACCGAATTCATGTCATGCGTGTTGATGATCGTCGTCATGTTATACTCATGCGTGATGTCGCTAAGCAGCTCATCAATCAGAATCGACGTCTTCGGATCCAGACCCGAGTTCGGCTCATCGCAGAAAAGATACTTCGGATTCAGAGCGATCGCACGCGCTATAGCCACACGCTTCTGCATGCCGCCCGAGATCTCGTTGGGGTACTTATCCGAAGCACCCTCCAGATTCACACGCTTCAGGCAGAAATGCGCGCGGTCCAGCATTTCATCGTATGGCGAGTCGCTGAACATCGTCAGCGGGAACATCACATTGCCAAGCACCGTCTCCGAGTCAAACAGCGCCGACCCCTGGAAAAGCATACCGATCTCCTTTCTCAGAGCTTTCTGCGCCTTGATGTCCATCGACACGATGTCACGCCCGTCAAATAGTATCTGACCCGAGTCAGGCTTCAGCAGACCCACCAGCGACTTCATCAGCACTGTTTTGCCCGAGCCGCTCTGACCGATGATTAGATTAGTCTTGCCTGTATAAAAAGTAGCCGACACGTCATGCAGAATCGTGCGACCGTCAAACGACTTCGTGATATCCTTTACCTCGATCATTGCAGCAGGATTTTTGTGAGTAACACATCAAATAGCAGAATCAGGATCGACGACGTCACCACCGACTGCGTCGACGCACGACCCACCTCAAGCGAGCCGCCCTTCACGTTGTACCCGAAGTACGACGACACCGACGCTATGATAAACGCGAAAAACAGACACTTGATCAGACCGTACCATACGTACCACGGGATAAACAGCGCCTGGAGTCCGTACACGTAGCGCGACACCGAGATCACATCCGTGAACATCGCCACCAGCAGTCCGCCCAGCATCGACGTCCCCATGCAGAATATCGTCAGCACCGGCATAAACGCCACAAACGCCACAAGCTTCGGAAGCACGAGGAATTGAGCCGAATTCACGCCCATTATCTCCAGCGCGTCAATCTGCTCCGTCACTCGCATCGTCCCTATTTCACTCGCAATGTTCGATCCCACCTTGCCGGCGAGAATCAGGCATAGAATCGAATTCGAGAACTCCAGCAGCACGATGTCACGCGCTGCCAGACCAACGGCGTATGCCGGCAGAAGTGGCGAGTCCGTGTTGAGTTTCATCTGAATCGTGATCACCGCACCAATGAAAAGTGATATGATGATCACAAGCGGAATCGAGTCAACGCCAAGCTTATATATCTCGGTGAACGTACGTTTCACGAATATTCTCCAGCGTTCCGGCACCGAAAACGCCCTGTTCATGAACATGCAGTAGCGACCCACGCTACGAAGCGAGTTTACTATTATCATTTTCTGTCTTTCGGATGTACTTTAGGCAAAGGTAACGCTTTTTTCTTTATCATATCGGTTTTTTTTACTAATTTCGTCGCTTGTTAAAGGCGTATTGTCCCTTTTTTCTAATTATTTCAGCCGGAAGGCCAATTTCTTTATTCCTTCCCGGTCTACTAATTGATTAATCACTGCCGTCTATGTTAACGATAGCTATTGCCGGTGGCACCGGCTCCGGTAAGACCACCGTGGTCAACAGGATCATCGACAGCTTCAAGGCTGGCGAAGTAGCCGTACTGCCTCAGGACAACTACTACCGCGATCTCAGCCATCTCCCTATGGAAGAGCGCTCTAAGGTCAACTTCGACGAGCCCGCAGCCATCGAGTGGTCCCTTCTCAACGCCCATCTACGCCGCCTCAAGGAAGGCTTCCCGATCGAGATGCCCACCTACAGCTATCTCACATGCACCCGGCAGCCCGAGACTATCCTTGTCGAGCCGCGCGACGTCGTGATCATCGAAGGAATCCTCGTACTCACCGACCCCGAGCTGCGTGAGCTTGTCGACATAAAATGCTTCGTCGACGCCGATGCCGACGACCGCCTTATCCGCGTCATCTCCCGCGACTGCATCGAGCGCGGACGCACACCCCAGATGGTCATCGACCGCTACGAGCGCGTCCTGAAGCCCATGCACTGCCAGCACATCGAACCCTCAAAGCGATTCGCCGACCTCATCATCCCGCAGGGAGGCACCAACAAAGTGGCTATAGGTCTCCTCACCGACTTCATCGACGCACGCCTCACGCGCGCCGCACGCACCGACCGACCCTGATCTCTCACTTTTATCCTCCCCAAGTCTAATGTCAAGCAACATCGAAACCACCGATACCCCCCTCGTCGATCCCGCCGATATTGAGGTCATAACCGACGAACCCGCACCCGCAGGCGTAATGGACCCTGACGCACCTCTTCACGATCCACAGGCGTCCACGAGTAAAGTACTCCGCACCGAGAACCTCGTAAAGAAGTACGGATCCCGCACCGTCGTCAACCACGTCTCCATCAACGTCCGTCAGGGCGAAATCGTCGGGCTCCTCGGTCCCAACGGCGCCGGAAAGACCACCACTTTCTACATGACCGTCGGACTTATCGCCCCCAACGAAGGACAGATCTACCTCGACGACCTTAACATAACCAAATACCCCGTCTACAAGCGCGCGCAGAATCGTATCGGCTATCTTGCACAGGAAGCATCCGTATTCCGAAAACTAAGCGTTGAGGACAACATCCGTGCCGTCCTTGAGATGACCGACAAGTCCCGCGAGCAGCAGCGCCACGACCTCGAGAGCCTCATCGCCGAATTCCGCCTCCAGAAAGTGCGCAAGAACCTCGGCGATCAGCTGTCCGGCGGTGAGCGCCGACGCACCGAGATTGCCCGATGCCTCGCCATCGACCCCGACTTCATCATGCTCGACGAGCCATTTGCCGGCGTCGACCCGATAGCCGTTGAGGACATCCAGTACGTAGTCTACAAGCTAAAGGAGCGCAACATCGGAATCCTAATCACCGACCACAACGCACCCGAGACGCTAAGTATCACCGACCGCGCCTACCTCCTTTTCGAAGGTAAGATTCTCTTCCAGGGCACCAGCGAGGAACTTGCCGCCAACCCCATCGTACGCGAGAAGTACCTCGGGCGCGACTTCATCTTCCACCGCAAGAACTTCGGTGACCAGCCCACGTCAGCCACCTGGACCGACGAAGAGGACAAATAAAGATTAACCCGCTATTCCCCGATGGGTCGCAACTCCACGTTCCATTTCCGCCGCTTTGACGTTGAGAATCGCATCGCCGGAATGAAAGTAGGCACCGACAGTGTCCTGCTTGGAGCATGGACGCGCGTCATCCCTTCCGACCGTTTTATCCTCGACGCCGGAACAGGCTCCGGACTCCTTGCCCTCATGATCGCACAGCGCGCCAATCCGACCGCCTCAATCACGGCGGTCGAGATCGACCCCGACGCCACCGCCGAAGCCGCCCGCAACTTCATCTCATCTCCCTGGCCCGGTATGCTCACGGCTGTTAACGCCGACTGGAATCAGTGCGTGGCCGACATCCCGCCCGCTTCCGTCCAACTCATCATCAGCAATCCTCCATATTTCACCGAAGCACTCCGCGCCCCCGACCCACGTCGCGCTACTGCACGGCATCAGCTGACGCTATCGTTTGAGTCCCTCATCATCTCCGCCGCCGATCTCCTCGCACCCGACGGACGCCTGTCCATGGTTTCCCCCGCAGCTGCCGAACCCGACATCACTTATCTCGCCGAGTTCCACCGACTCGCCATCTCCCGCCTCACCCGCGTCATCCCCGTCGAAGGCAAGCCTGCGGCACTCCTCCTTTGGGAACTTATCCCACGTGGCTCAGCCACCACCCCCGCCGTGATTTCCACCCTCACCCTCCGCGATTCCTCCTCACTCCCCACTCCAGCCTACGTCGACCTTACCGCCGACTACTACACTCACTTGAAATAAACCACCTCACATCATTCCACCACCCCCCATGTCCTCGCTCACCCTTCGCCCCGGCCGCTCCATGATGCTCCTCATCTGCATCTTCATTTTCATGTTCATCGTCAGCAGCCTCATTTCATCCTTCATTCTCGGACGGATGACCGACACTACTGCCGCCATACGCATCGCCACCGTCATTCAGGATCTATTCATCTTTGTCCTTCCACCACTCGTCACGGCAGTCCTCTCCTCCCGACTCCCCGCACGCTGGCTTTGCATCGAACGCTCTCCCCGCCCCCTCATGCTTTTCGGAGCAATTGCCATTCTCATCGTAGCCATGCCGTGCCTCAACGTTGTCGTCGAATTCAACAAAAGCATTGTCCTCCCCGACGCACTCCGTCCCCTTGAAGAAGCGATGCAGAAGATGGAGGAAGCCGCACAGGCTTCCATCGACGCCATGATGAAAGGCGCATCCGTATGGTCAATGATCGTGTCAGTTCTAATCATCGGCATACTGGCAGGCTTCAGTGAAGAGCTTTTCTTCCGAGGTGGTTTTCAGCGCATTATGATGAGCTTTAAAATAAATCCGCACCTTGCAATCTGGGTTACTGCACTTATTTTCAGCGCATTTCACTTCCAATTCTACGGATTCCTCCCCCGCACCCTCCTCGGTGCTTACTTCGGTTACCTCGTTTTCTGGACCCGTTCGCTCTGGATTCCGATCATCGTCCATGCGTTCAACAACACCGTTGTAGTCGTATCTACATGGATGTCTGCCAACAACTTGACTAAAGTCGAGATTGACAGCGTAGGAGTAGATCTCTCCCGCGTCTCCAATGTTCTCTACGTAATCTTCAGCTTGTTGCTGACCATTATTGGATTATGGCTTTTCGTCCGTTTCTCCCGGCGTGCCGTCCCCGGATGCGTCCCTGATCAACCGAAAAGTTGACGAAAAGCCTCTTCCACCTTGCTCACCTCCACAACCTTGATTTTTAATTTCTTAAGGTCAACGCCTTTCAGGTTGCCGCGGGGAACGAGAATTGTCGACATTCCCAGCTTCTCAGCCTCCATTATGCGTTGTTCGAGGCGTGTCACCGGACGTATCTCACCCGAAAGTCCCACCTCTCCCGTCATGCACATTCCCTTCGGTATCACCATGTCGACGTTGCTTGACAGGATTGCCGTGATCACTGCGAGATCAAGTGCAGGATCATTCACCTTTAATCCCCCGGCGATGTTTAAAAACACGTCTTTCTGAGCCAGTTTGAACCCGACACGCTTCTCCAGCACAGCGAGCAGCATGTTCATGCGTCGGCTGTCGAATCCCGTCACCGAACGCTGAGGCGTACCATAGGCAGCCGTGCTCACAAGCGCCTGCACCTCAATTAAGAATGGTCTTATTCCTTCCACCGTAACGCCTGTCGACACTCCCGAAAGTTCTTCATCTGAGTGTGACAGCATCAGTTCCGAAGGATTCGACACCTCCCGCAGCCCCCTCTGGCACATCTCGTAAATACCCAGTTCCGACGTACTTCCGAAGCGGTTTTTGATCGCACGCAGGATTCTGTACATGTACTGCCTGTCCCCTTCAAACTGTAGCACCGCGTCCACGATATGTTCAAGCACCTTCGGACCCGCCAGCGTCCCCTCCTTGTTTATATGTCCTATCAGAATAACAGGCACATCATTGGTCTTTGCATAATTAAGAAGTCGGGCGGCACATTCGCGCACCTGACTGACGCTCCCCGCTGCACTCTCCAGATCATCCGTAGCAATAGTCTGTATCGAATCTATCACCACCATCTGGGGCTGTAGAGCACGTATATGTTCGAAAATATTTTCAAGCGAAGTTTCTGTCACGATATAACACGTCTCGCTCGGACGCCCTATTCTGTCCGCGCGCATTTTAAGCTGAGTGGCGCTTTCCTCCCCCGACACATATAGAATTCTCCTCGTCACTATCGACAGGATATTCTGGAGCACAAGCGTTGACTTTCCGATTCCGGGCTCTCCACCGATAAGCACCATCGATCCTGTCACGAGTCCGCCCCCGAGCACTCTGTTCAGCTCCTCGCTTGGCATGTGGATACGAGTTTCGTTCGTTGCTTTGATGTGCGCCACAGGAGTCGGCACACTTTTCGTCCTCCCCCCAACGCCCGCCAGCTGACGCGACGAGGTCACTTTCGGCACAGTTTCTTCCACCATCGTTCCCCACTCCCCGCATGCCGGACATCTTCCCTCCCACTTGGGTGACTCGTTGCCGCATGAACTGCAGAACCACATTGTTTTTGTCGCTTTCTTTGCCATAGATTTTCCTTCTGGATAAATAAAAAAGGATTATTTACGCGGACGCCTTGCTTCTGCGAGCACGATTCCGGTAGCCATAGCCACGTTCAGCGACTCCACGTGAGCGGCGTCGGCAGGGTACGACGGGATTTTGACATGACGGCTTATCTCGCGTCCAACCTTTTCCGACACTCCCCTGCCTTCATTTCCCATCACGATCACCCCCGCGGCAGGAATCGGGAAATCATAGATGTTTTCGCCGTGAAGATCCGTGGAAATTACGTTTCCCGACGTCAGTTCGTCCATTATCTTGACAAACTCGGCGAGATCATCCACGTAATGCACTCTCACTCTTGCCAGAGCACCCATTGCCGACTGTACAACCTTAGGGTTATAGCAGTCAACTGTATCCCCCGAAGCCACAATATCCTTCACACCAAACCAGTCACAAAGCCTGATTATCGTTCCCATGTTCCCCGGATCCTGTATGCAGTCCAGTGCTATACTGAGTGTTTTTGACAGTTCTGTTGGTGAAAGCTTATGGCTCGGGATTTTCATCACCGCCAAGACTCCCTGAGGTGTCGACATCGACGAAATTCTTTCCATGTCATGTGCTGTGACTGGTGTGTTAACAACCCCTCTACCGTTATTACACCTGTAAAGCAGGCTCTTGAATTCATCCGGAGCCGTCTCCCACCATTTTGCCGTATGGTACAGCCCTACGCACTCTGTTGCTTCTATCATTTCAGATATTGCACGATGACCTTCCACGGTGAAGAGCCCGTTTTCGCGACGGCCGGAAGCAGTGCGTAGCGATGTAATCAGTTTTCTGGTAGCATTCGTGAGTTGTTCCATGACTGCAAATTTAGCGTTTTTTTTCTTTCAAATTTTTGTATCCTCTCGATTTTTTTGTTATTTTGCACAACAAACGTTTGCCGTTCAGCTTGCTGTAACGGCCACGATACATTTCATTATACTTCAACATTCGGAGTGTCAATGCATTGTATTTCATCCAATCATTATTGCTTATCTGAGAATGCTTCAAAGATTTATATCTCTCACCCTTCTGTTATTGAGCCTGACAGTCTGCAATTCACTCCGGGCCCAGAACAATCCATATAAAATCAAGGACGAACTGTACCCTCTCTACGAGCGGGCTTCAAATAGTGCCTATCACGCCATCGGTCTACAGATAGCTGACTCTTTAAAGACTGCTGCTCGCGGCATGGGTGATAAGAAAGCCGAATGTCTCGCCTACACCATTCCTGTCCGATATTACATGGGCTCGCGCGACACCGAAAACCTTCTGAAAGCTGTTGAGGACCTGAAGGAAGTATCCACTCGCAATGGTTACTCTCAGTATTATTACTACGCCTACGACAACATTATCATCCATTACCTCAACGAGGGTAACACCGTTGAAGCGATGCACCTCGCTGCTGAAGCCCAGGAAGAGGCTGACCGGACCAACGACGTCTATGGTCAGCTTTCATGCCTTCGCACTCTCGCCAACGTCTACGAGGCTCGTCATGACTACGAACGTGCCACTCTCTACACTCGCAAGGCTCTTGATTACCTACTCAAGAATGCTCCTGCACAGGATCCAACACAGCTCTACGTCAAGCTCGGTAATTTTGCCCTCATGAAAGATGGCGATTACAACAAGGCGCTTGAATATGCCGAAAAAGGCATTGATTCATCTCGCACCGAACGGTCCTATCTGCAGGCTATGTTGATTAAGATGCGTGCCCTCTATCGGCTTGGGCGTACCGACGACTTCAACCGTACCTACGAGGTTGTGCGACGTCGAAGCAGTGGCAAGGACATTTTCATCAACCAGGTATCCTCCGTCATCCCTACGGTCTACAAGAAGATTATCGACAAGGATCAGCAGGGAGCTCTTGCCACCGTCGACAGTATCCGCAACAAGATCAGCAACTACAATGATCCTAACATCCTGATGTTGCTTTGCGAGATCTACTCGGCATTCGGCGACTATAAGGAGGCATATAAGGTCGATTCCGTCTGGCGTGTCAGCATGGACTCGGTTTTCAACAACGCTCTCCTTATGGATCTTGCAACTCTCGACTCCAAATATGGCGACATCGAACTCCGCAACCGCAACAAGGAGCTTTCCCGCCAGAGTCTTGATCAGGAACTGAAAAGCCAGCGTGACCGCCTGCGTTTCCGACTGATCATTCTCGGCATCTGTATCATCGTCATGCTCATTGTTCTCCTCTTCACCATCCGGAGCAACCGACAGCGCCGACGACACAACAATGATCTCATCAACCGCAACCGCCAGCTGAAGGAAGCTCGTGATGCGGCTGAAAGGGCTGACAGACTCAAGACAGCATTTGTCCAGAACATCTCCCACGAAATTCGTACACCCCTGAATGCGATCGTAGGATTCTCTCAGCTTATTGCCGACACATCAAGCTACATTTCGCCTGACAATCGTCAGAAGTTCGCTCAGATTATCCTGACTAATTCCAATGTCCTCACTTCGCTTGTCAACGATGTGATGGACATTGCACAGATTGAGAATGGAGAGCAGACATTCAATCCTCTGCCCGTCAATATCAACCACATTTGCCGCGAGGCTGTGACGATGATTGACGAGGAATCCCCACACCCCGACGTCGTGGTTTCATTCACGACTGAGGTTCCCAACAACTTCTCCATCAACACTGATCCGCTGCGCCTTCGCCAGATCCTCAACAATCTGCTCAATAATGCGATGAAGTTCACCGATGAAGGCAACGTCAATCTTCATGTCTCACTCTCCGAGCGGTTTGGCGACGTGGCGTTTATTGTAACCGACACCGGAATCGGTGTTCCCGCCGACAAGGCGGAAATAATTTTTGAACGCTTCAAGAAACTCGATTCATTCAAGCCCGGTGTCGGGCTCGGTCTCCACATAAGCCGGCTTATTGCCAATCTTATCGGAGGACGATTGTATCTCGACACCAATTACGACAAGGGTGCACGATTCGTCCTGCTCCTCCCCACCGGTGATGACATGCTACCCTCCCCGCATGATGATTCGGAGTGAGATTGTCGTGACAGTTTGATATTTGTTTAAGGAAAAGAGCCGGGCGTCTCGTCGCTGGTCCCTCCGGGGGCTTGAGGAAAGTCCGGGCAACGAGAGCACCATGTTTCTTAACGGGAAGCTATCGGCGACGGTAGGGTCAACGTGACAGAAAACGACCGCCCGCCCTCGAGGCGGGTAAGGGTGAAAAGGTGGGGTAAGAGCCCACCGGCCATGACAGTGATGTTGTGGGCCGCACGACCCATGGGTTGCAAGGTCAAATATATCGGCATTTAAAGGGCTGCTCGTCCTTGCCGAGGGGTAGACTGCTATAGCTCGCCTGGCAACAGGCAGCACAGATAAATGACGGGACGGCAGATTCAACTCCCCTCACGGGGAAAGTGAACCTCCGACATAACCCGGCTTATAGCCCGACTCTTTTCTTTTTCCCAAAAAACAAGAGACGTCCCCGCGCTCGCGGTGGCGTCTCTTTCTTGATAGACTGAAAAAAGTGTATTGAATATTACTCAGAAACTTTCACTTTGGCTTCTGGGAGAGTTCCCATCAGTTCTGCTCCGGCAGGAAGGTCTTCAGCACTTTCCACCACCTTCACAGGATAGGCTACTACGCCCGTTGTGATAGGATACCCCACTGCTGCGATGATCATGTTGAGCTGAAGGAGATGATCTCCGGGCTCCACGGTCTCCATCGTCAGCGACTGAGTGAACGGCGATACCACGTTGGTGCCTACTGAGATGTAATCCCATACGTAAGTCACCGAAGAGATAGCGGCTTCCTTGCCGGTGTGCGAAGTCAGCGTCACCGCATCGATCGTCATTGTTTCGCCTTTCACCACATAGAGGGCATTGTCGTTAGGCACCTGATAAGCACCTGAGATTTCAGTGTTCACCGATACGTCGGGTACATCATTGTCATCGCTGCACGATGCAAAGAAGATCATCGGCAATGCCAGTAAGAGAGAAAATAGTTTTTTCATAGAGAGAAAGTAATTGTTAGTTGATAAAATTTAAGTATGATATTTGTTTGACTTTATTCGTAATCAGTTGCTGAACACAAGTTCGTCATCCTTCACGTCGATCACGATCGGGCGCGAGCGGTCCACCTTCTGAGCCAGAATATCCTTCGACAGCTGATTAAGCACCAGACGATGGATTACACGCTTCACGGGTCGTGCACCGAATTCAGGATCGAAGCCCTCCTCTGCGAGGAATTTCAAAGCTGCAGGCGTTACTTCGAGTGTGATGCCGTTGGTGGCAAGCATCTTCTTGATGCCCTTCACCTGAAGTCCTACGATCTCCTCGATCTCCTTCTCGTTAAGAGGAGTGAACATGATGATTTCGTCGATACGGTTGAGGAACTCGGGGCGGATTGTCTGCTTAAGCATGTCGAGCACCTCGTTCTTGGTCTTTTCCACCACCTCACCCTCGTTTTCGGGCGTCATCTTCGAGAAGTTCTCGCGGATTACCGACGATCCCATGTTTGAGGTCATGATGATGATGGTGTTCTTGAAGTTCACCGTGCGCCCCTTGTTATCGGTCAGATGACCGTCATCAAGCACCTGAAGGAGAATGTTGAACACGTCCGGATGAGCCTTCTCTATCTCATCGAAGAGCACAACCGAATAAGGCTTGCGGCGCACTGCTTCGGTGAGCTGACCGCCCTCATCGTATCCCACGTATCCGGGAGGAGCTCCTACAAGTCGTGACACGGCGTGCTTCTCCTGATATTCGCTCATGTCGATACGGGTCATCATGTTCTCATCGTCAAACAGATACTCTGCGAGTGCCTTGGCAAGCTCGGTTTTACCTACACCTGTCGTGCCCAAGAATATGAACGAACCGATAGGTCTGCGCGGATCGTTAAGTCCGGCACGTGAGCGGCGCACTGCATCGGCAATCGCGCGGATAGCTTCGTTCTGACCGATCACACGGTTGTGAAGCTCATCCTCCAGATGCAGAAGCTTTTCTTTCTCGCTCTGCACCATCTTGCTCACGGGAATTCCGGTCCAGCGTGACACTACGTCGGCTATGTCATCCGCATCCACCTCTTCCTTGATCAGGGCTTTCTCGCCCTGCATCATCTTGAGCTGTTCCTGGATGGTCTTGTTCTCGTTTTCCTTTTCCTGGATGCGAGAGTACCGGATTTCTGCCACCTTCGCATAGTCGCCTTCTCTCTCCGCCTTTTCAGCATCGAAATTGAGCTGCTCGATGTCGATCTTGTTCTGCTGGATCTTATTGATGAGCTCCTGTTCGGCTTTCCATTTTGCCGAGTACTCTTTTTCTTCTTCGCGAAGTGATGCCAGTTCTTTCTCGATATCCTTCACCTTCTCGGTGTCACCCTCACGCTTGATAGCTTCACGCTCAATCTCTTTCTGGGCGATACGGCGGCTGATTTCGTCAAGAGCCTGCGGCACTGAGTCCATCTCAAGTCGGAGTTTGGAGGCTGCCTCGTCCACAAGGTCGATTGCCTTGTCAGGAAGGAAGCGGTCGGTGATATATCTTTCAGAGAGCTGTACGGCTGCCACGACTGCCTCGTCGCGGATGCGCACCTTATGATGATTCTCGTATCTTTCCTTCAGGCCACGGAGAATTGCGATTGCACTGAGTTCGTCAGGCTCGTTCACCATCACCTTCTGGAAGCGGCGTTCAAGCGCCTTATCTTTTTCGAAGTATTTCTGATATTCGTCGAGAGTTGTCGCGCCGATGCTGCGGAGTTCACCTCGTGCCAGTGCAGGTTTCAGGATATTGGCGGCATCCATGGCACCCTCTCCCTTGCCTGCACCTACCAAGGTGTGGATCTCATCGATGAAGAGGATGATTTCGCCGTCGCTCTGAGTCACCTCGTTAACGATAGCCTTCAGTCTTTCCTCGAATTCACCCTTGTACTTCGCTCCTGCAACCAGCGCACCCATGTCAAGCGAGAAAATCTGCTTGCTGCGGAGATTTTCAGGCACGTCACCTCTGACGATTCGTTGTGCCAGACCCTCTGCTATGGCGGTCTTACCTGTACCCGGCTCACCGATCAGCATAGGGTTATTCTTCGTGCGGCGGCTCAGGATCTGAAGCACGCGGCGTATTTCGTCATCACGTCCGATCACCGGATCAAGCTTGCCGGCGCGCGCACGCTCATTAAGGTTGATGGTGTATTTTGAAAGGGCATTATAGGTTTCTTCGGCGCTTTGGTCAGTGGCTTTCTTGCCCTTGCGGAGCTCTTCGATTGCGGCTTGAAGTTCCTTTTCACTTAATCCGGCATCCTTCAATATTGTTGAAGCTTGCGAATTAACGGCGAAAAGTGCTAAGAGTATAGCCTCGAGAGTGACGTATTCGTCGCCCATCTTCTTTGCCACGTCGAGTGCGCGCTGAAGCACGTCGTTGCTCGTGCGGCTCAGATAAGGCTCCGAACCTCCCGACACCTTCGGCTGACGGGCGATTTCTTCGTCCACCTGACGTTCTACAAGTGACAGATTTGCTCCTACCTTCTGAAATATAAATTTGATGAGCGATTCACCCTCGTCCATCACACCCTTAAGGATATGTACAGGCTCAATCTGCTGCTGCCCCGCCGAACGCGTGAGCTCCACAGCCTTTTGGATTGCTTCCTGCGACTTAATGGTAAAGCTGTTGAAATTCATAAAGAAATAGATTTATGTGTGTGTTTCGTTTGATTTGTTTCTATTAATTTAACAATCTTCCCCGTGTATTGTTCTCGGGTTTGATTGTTAATTGCCTCCTCATTTTTGAGGCTTTTGGTCCATGATTTGTCTTTTGGCTTGATGTCATGTCAGTTTGTCCTGACAGTTATGTCATCATCCCTTCTCTTCCTATTGCAATTATCGTGCCAATTCTTACTTTTTTTATTCTGTTACCCCACTTTTTTTCTTATCTCCTTGCGCTCTTTCCCCGAATTAATGTTATCTTTGCACTTTCAATTTCCGTATCAACACCATTATCCGGTTCAACACTTCATTATGGTTATATTTTTCAAAAAAGGTGCCGACCTTGTGACTGCGGTCCAGACCGACCATCAGTTCTCCGACACCGAGCTTGAGAAACTGTCATGGCTGCTCGACGGAGCTAAGCCGCTTAAGTCCTCATCCCTCAAGGGCACTTTTGTCGGTCCCCGCAAGGAGATGATAACTCCCTGGAGCACCAACGCCGTTGAAATCACCCAGAACATGGGTCTGTCAGGCATCTCCCGCATCGAGCAGTTCTTCCTGCGTCAGTCCGGTGCAGAATCCGATCCCCGGTTCGACAAGATGCTGCAGCGTGTCTACAATGGCTTAAACTCCAAAGTTTTCACAGTTGACAAGCAACCGGATGAAATCGTCCATATTGACGACATTTCCGCCTACAACGCATCCGAAGGTCTCGCACTGAGCCGTGAGGAGGAGGATTACCTCCGCGCTCTCGCCGACAAACTCGGTCGCCCCCTCACCGATAGCGAAGTCTTCGGTTTCTCCCAGGTCAATAGTGAGCACTGCCGACACAAGATTTTCAACGGCACCTTCATCATCGACGGCAAGGAGAAGAAAATGTCGCTCTTCAAATTGATCAAAAAGACCTCTCAGGTCAACCGCAACCGACTTGTCTCAGCATATAAGGATAACGTGGCTTTCGTCAAGGGACCCCGCGTCGAGCAGTTCGCTCCCGTCAACCCCGATCGTCCCGACTATTTCGAAGTCAAGGATCTCGACACCGTTATCTCGCTCAAGGCTGAGACTCACAATTTCCCCACCACCGTCGAGCCATTCAACGGAGCCGCAACAGGCACCGGCGGTGAGATCCGCGACCGCCTCGGCGGCGGTAAGGCATCTCTTCCCATTGCCGGTACTGCCGTCTACATGACGTCCTACCCGCGCCTCTCCGAGGAGCACCATTGGGAAAAACTCATGGATCCCCGCGCATGGCTCTACCAGACCCCCGCCGACATCCTCATCAAGGCATCCAACGGCGCAAGTGATTTCGGCAATAAGTTCGGACAGCCCCTTATCTGCGGCTCACTCCTTACTTTCGAGCACGACGAGAACAATCGCCGCTACGCCTACGACAAGGTCATCATGCTCGCAGGCGGCGTTGGTTTCGCCGCACGTCGCGACGCCATCAAGGGCGAACCCGTCCCCGGCGAGAAAGTCGTCCTCATGGGCGGCGACAACTATCGCATCGGCATGGGCGGTGGTGCCGTATCTTCTGTCGAGACAGGTCAGTACGCATCAGGCATCGAGCTCAACGCTGTGCAGCGTGCCAATCCTGAGATGCAGAAGCGCGTTGCCAACGTGATTCGAGCCCTCGCCGAGAGCGACTCCAATCCCATCGTATCTATCCATGACCATGGTGCCGGCGGACACCTCAACGCCCTCTCCGAGCTCGTTGAAGCTACCGGCGGACATATTGACCTCGACGCACTCCCCGTCGGCGACTCCACCCTCTCAGCTAAGGAAATTGTCGGCAACGAAAGCCAGGAACGTATGGGAATGGTAGTTGAGGCAAAGGACATTCCCCTCGTTGAGCGCATTGCACGGCGCGAACGCGCCCCACTCTACGTTGTCGGAGAGACCACCGGCGACAATAAATTCGTTTTCGAGGATAAGAACGGCGTTAAGCCCATCGACCTTGAGATGGCTGACATGTTCGGCAACTCCCCCAAGACGGTAATGACCGACTCAACAGTCGAGCTCCACTACTCCGACCCCGACACTGATCCCGCCAACCTCGACTCCTACCTCCGCGACGTCCTCTCGCTCGAAGCCGTTGCTTGTAAGGACTGGCTCACCAACAAAGTCGACCGTTCCGTCACCGGACGCATCGCTCGTCAGCAGTGTCAGGGCGAGATTCAGCTCCCCCTCTCCGACTGTGGTGTGGTAGCTCTCGACTACAACGGGCGTGCAGGTATCGCCACCTCCATCGGTCATGCCCCGCAGGTTGCTCTTGTCGACGCTGCCCGCGGTTCCGTAATTGCCGTTGCCGAAGCGCTCACCAACATCGTCATGACCCCCATCGCCACCGGACTTAAAGGAATTTCACTCAGCGCCAACTGGATGTGGCCCTGCAAGAATCCAGGTGAGGACGCAGCTCTTTACCGTGCCGTTGAGGCTTGCAGTGACTTCGCCTGCGCCCTCGGCATCAACATCCCCACCGGCAAGGACTCCCTGTCCATGACTCAGAAATACGGCGACGATAAGGTATTTGCTCCCGACACGGTCATTATCTCAGCTGCCGGCGAGGTTTCCGACGTCCGAAAGACAGTTTCCCCCGTCCTCCAGCCCAAGGATTCCACCTTATATTATATCGACTTCTCCGGCGACGCCATGAAGCTCGGCGGTTCAGCATTTTATCAGACTCTCGGTCGCCTCGGTTCCGAAGTCCCCGGAGTCACATCCCCCGAGCAATTCATCGCCACATTCGGAGCCGTGCAGCGTATGGTTCGCAACAAGATGCTCCTTGCCGCCCACGACGTCTCTGCCGGTGGTCTCGTCACCACTCTTCTTGAGATGACGTTTGGCAACACTCAGGGCGGTATCTCCTTCGACGCCGATGCATTCGCAGCTCTCGGTGAGACTGACCTCCTGAAGATTCTCTTCGCCGAAAATCCCGCCCTCGTCATCCAGGTGGCAGCCGCCAAGACTGATCGTGTCGAGGCAATCCTCCGTGAAGCTGGAGCACGTTACGTAGCAATCGGCACTCCCTGCTCCGAGCGTGTCATCGAGCTTTCACACGCCGGATCACAGCACCTCCTCGGCATCGACTATCTCCGCGACGTCTGGTTTGCTACAAGCTATCAGCTCGACACACTGCAAAGCGGTAAGGAATGTGCCGCGATGCGCTTCGAGAACTATAAGAAACAGCCCATCCGTTATCGCTTCCCCTCCAAGTGGAACGGCACTCTCGAATCACACGGTATAGCCCTGCGCCACTCCCGCACCGGCGTCCGCGCTGCAATCATTCGTGAGAAAGGCGTCAACGGCGACCGTGAAATGGCATTCACGCTCTATCTGGCTGGTTTCGACGTCAAGGACGTCCACATGACCGACCTCATGAGCGGTCGTGAGACTCTTGACGACGTAAATATGATCGTATTCTGCGGAGGATTCTCCAATAGCGACGTCCTCGGCTCTGCCAAAGGCTGGGCTGGCGGATTCCTCTGGAATGAGACGGCAAAAGAGACCCTTAAGCGATTCTACGCCCGCCCCGACACCCTCTCCCTTGGCATCTGCAACGGTTGTCAGCTCATGATCGAGCTCAACCTTATCGGGCTGAAGAAACCCACTCGCATGGAGCATAACATTTCCCATAAGTTTGAATCACAGTTCCTCGGTCTCACCATCCCAGCCAACAACACCGTCATGTTCTCCTCGCTTGCTGGGACTCGCCTCGGTGTCTGGGTGGCTCACGGCGAGGGACGATTCAACCTTCCCGGAGCGCTTGATCAGTACAATGTTGTCGCTCGCTACAACTACAGGCAGTACCCCGCCAACCCCAACGGATCCCGTGGTGCCATCGCGGGTCTGGCAAGTGCCGACGGTCGTCACGTAGCCATGATGCCCCACCCCGAGCGCGCCATCTTCCCCTGGCAGTGCGGCTACTATCCCTATGCTCGACGCAATGATCAGGTCACCCCGTGGATCGACGCATTCGTCAACGCACGAAAGTGGGTTGAGCAACACGCTGGACACAAAAAATAATTACCAATTTTGGAAACCTCCTCAACAAGCCCCCGCTCCACGCCTAAGCTTTCGAGAAGGTTTCATTCTTTTCCGATAAGTCAGTTTCTCTAATTTCTCAAAAAATCAGTTTTCCTTACAATGGGAGGTTTTTTTGGAGTCGCCAAGAGCGACAAATGCATCAACGACCTTTTCTATGGCGTTGACTACAACTCACATCTCGGCACAAAGCGCGCCGGCATGGCAACCGTATCTCGCGGTATTTTCACTCGGTCAATCCACAACATCGAGAGCTCCTACTTCCGTAACAAATTTGAGGGCGACCTTGAGGAACTCGGTGCTGGTCACAGCGGTATTGGAGTAATATCCGACACCGACGCCCAGCCTATCATCCTCAATTGCCATCTTGGCAAATTCGCCATTGTCACGGTAGCTCGCGTCAACAACGTCAACGACCTTGCTTCCATGCTCATGAAGAAGGGACAGCACTTCTGCGAGCACAGCCACGACATCGTCAATCCCACCGAAGTCGTCGGCACGCTCATCAGTCAGGGCAACGACTGGGTCGACGGCATCAACAACGTCTATCGCCACGTCAAGGGCTCCTGCTCAATGCTCCTCCTCCTCGACGACGGATCCATCATCGCCGCACGCGACAAACTCGGTCGCACCCCCATCATCCTCGGTCGACACGCCGACGGCAAGGCTTACGCAGCCACATCCGAGACTTGCGCGTTCCCCAACCTCGGCTACGAAATCGACTACAACGTCGGACCCGGCGAGATCGTCCGGTTCGACGCCAACGGTATCACCCGGCTACAGGCACCACTCGACAAGATGCAGATCTGCGCTTTCCTCTGGACCTACTACGGCTATCCCCCCTGCGAGTACGAAGGTCGCAACGTTGACGTCATGCGCTACTCTGCCGGTGAGCAGCTTGCTGCCGACGACGACACCGAACTTGATTTCGTCAGCGCAGTCCCCGATTCCGGCATCGGCATGGCTCTCGGATACGCCTGGGGGAAAAAAGTCCCCTACAAGCGAGGTATCGTAAAGTACACTCCCACATGGCCCCGCAGCTTCACCCCCAGCACTCAGGAGCGCCGCGAACTTGTGGCTAAGATGAAGCTTATCGCCAACCAGTCGCTTCTCAAGGGCAAGCGCGTAGCTTTCTGCGACGACTCTATCGTCCGCGGCACACAGCTCCACGACAATGTCCGCGATCTTCGCGAAGCCGGCATCAAGGAAGTCCATGTACGCATAAGCTGCCCCCCCCTCATCTATCCCTGCCGCTTCATCAACTTCACAAGTTCCAAGAGTGACCTTGAACTTATCACTCGCCGTGTTATCGCCGACCTTAACGATGGCGACCACAACCGCGACCTCGACAAATACGCCACAAAAGGCACTCCCGAGTACAACGCCATGGTCGAGGAAATCCGCAAGCGCCTCGGACTCGACACCCTGCGGTTCAACTCCATCGACACCATTGTCAACGCTATCGGACTACCCAAGGAACGCATCTGCACCCACTGCTTCGACGGCTCTTCCTGGGATTGATTGCCCGTCAGTACTCGTCTCCGACAGGCTCCGATGCACTTTTTTTTGCTGATTGGCAAAATAATACTTATCTTTGTACGCCTGAAAGTAGGGTTTTCCCGATTTCTGGACACCAATCGAATATTATCATCCAACAAAACGATACACAATTATGAGTCTTAACATCATTGTGCTCGCAAAGCAGGTGCCCGACACCCGCAATGTGGGTAAAGATGCGATGAAAGAGGACGGCACTATCAATCGCGCTGCCCTTCCCGCCATCTTCAATCCCGAGGATCTCAACGCCCTGGAGCAGGCTCTCCGTCTTAAGGACGCTAACCCCGGTTCTACCGTTACCTTGTTGACAATGGGTCTTCCCCGTGCTTCCGAGATTATTCGTGAAGCTATCTTCCGTGGTGCCGACGCCGGCATCGTCCTCACCGACCGCGCTCTCGGTGGTGCCGACACCCTCGCTACCAGCTACTCCCTCGCTCAGGCTGTCAAGAAGTTCGGCAACTACGACATCATCCTCGGCGGTCGTCAGGCTATCGACGGCGACACAGCCCAGGTTGGTCCCCAGATCGCCGAAAAGCTCGGCATTCCGCAGGTCACCTATGCCGAGGAAATCCTCGACCTCAAGGATGGCTTTGTCACCGTTAAGCGCCGTCTCGAGAACGGTGTGGAGACCGTCAAGGCTCCTCTCCCCTGCGTTGTCACAGTCAACGGATCAGCTGCCGAATGTCGTCCCCGCAACGCCAAGCGCCTCATGAAGTACAAGCGCGCCGTTTCTCCCAGCGAGAAAGCTAAGCTCACACCCGAGCAGCAGGCATGGATCGACGCCCGTCCCTACCTCAACCTTCAGGAGTGGGGCGCTGCATTCGTTGAAGCCGATCCCGAGCAGATCGGTCTTCCCGGATCACCCACCAAGGTTAAAGCTATCGAGAACGTTGTCTTCACAGCTAAGGAAAGCCGCCGTCTCGACAACGACGACGCTCAGATCGAAGAACTCGTTAAGGAACTCATCACCAACCACACTATCGGCTAATCACAATGACTGACAATAACAACCTTATCGTATATTGCGAGTACGAGGACGGCAAGATTGCCGACGTGAGCCTCGAGCTCCTCACTAAGGGCCGTGTCCTTGCCGACAAACTCGGCGTTAAGCTCGAAGCCCTCGTCATCGGCGACAAGCTCGACGGTGTCGAAAACCAGATCTTCCCCTACGGCGCCGACGTCGTTTACAAGGTCGAGGACAAGCGCCTCTATCCCTACACGTCCAACCCCCACGCCGCAGTCCTCATCAACCTCTTCAAGGAGATCAAGCCCCAGATCTGCCTCATGGGTGCCACATGCATCGGCCGCGACCTTGGTCCCCGTGTTTCATCTTGCCTCCACAGCGGACTCACCGCCGACTGCACCGCGCTTGAGATTGGCGATCACACCGACCCCAAGACCGGCAAGAGCTACACCGACCTCCTCTATCAGATTCGTCCCGCTTTCGGCGGCAACATCGTGGCTACTATCGTCAACCCCGAGTGCCGTCCACAGATGGCAACCGTGCGCGAAGGCGTCATGAAGAAAGAGATCCTCAACCCCGACCATAAAGGCGAAGTCATCAACCTCGACCCCAAGAAATATGTCGACGACACCGACTTCGTGGTTGAGATCATCGACCGCCACATCGAGAAGAGCAAAGTCAACATCAAGAATTCCCCCATCATCGTTGCCGGCGGCTACGGCGTAGGAAGCAAGGAGAACTTCCAGCTCCTCCACGATCTCGCTGCCACTCTCGGTGGTGAAGTTGGAGCATCCCGTGCTGCTGTCGACGCTGGATTCACCGACCACGATCGTCAGATTGGTCAGACCGGTGTCACCGTACGTCCGAAGCTCTACATCGCTTGCGGCATATCCGGTCAGATCCAGCACATCGCCGGCATGCAGGAAAGCTCTATCATCATCTCCATCAACAACGATCCCAACGCCCCCATCAACTCGATCGCTGACTACGTGATCACGGGCAACCTCGAGGATGTTGTGCCCAAGCTCATCAAGTATTACAAGAAAAATTCCAAGTAATTCTCTATCGGGCTTCTAAATTAAAGCACTTTCACATCTCTCGAATCAGATTTTATTAAGAAAAATGGCAAACTTTTATACCGACAATCCCGATCTGAAGCTTCACCTCAGCCACCCCCTGATGCAGAAGATCGTCGAGCTCAAGGAGCGCAACTTCACCGAGGCAGAAAAGTACGATTATGCCCCCCTCAACTATGAGGACGCTATCGACAACTATGATAAAGTCCTCGAAATCGTAGGTGACCTCTGCGGCACCACTATCGCTGACAACGCTGAAAGCGTCGACCACCAGGGTCCCCACGTGGAGAAAGGCCGTGTTATCTATGCCGACGGCACTCAGACCAACCTCGAGGCTTGCCGCAAGGCAGGTCTCATGGGCATGGCTATGCCCCGCCGATTCGGTGGTCTCAACTTCCCCATCACCCCCTACATCATGGCTGCCGACATCGTCAGCCGCGCCGACACCGGTTTTGAGAACCTCTGGGGTCTTCAGGACTGCGCCGAGACGCTCTACGAATTTGGCAACGACGATCAGCGCGAGCGTTTTATTCCCCGCGTTTGTGCCGGCGAGACAATGTCAATGGACCTCACCGAGCCCGACGCCGGTTCCGACCTCCAGTCCGTAATGCTTAAGGCAACTGAGCAGCCCGACGGCACTTGGCGCCTCAACGGTGTGAAGCGATTCATCACCAACGGCGACTCCGACATTCACCTTGTCCTTGCCCGTTCCGAGGATGGCACTAAGGACGGTCGTGGTCTCTCCATGTTCATCTACGACAAGCGCGATGGCGGTGTTGACGTTCGTCGCATTGAGAATAAGATGGGTATCAAGGGATCCCCCACCTGCGAGCTCACCTACAAGAATGCTAAAGCCGAGCTCTGCGGCTCCCGCCGTCTCGGCCTTATCAAATATGTGATGGCTCTCATGAATGGCGCACGTCTCGGCATTGCTGCACAGTCCGTCGGCGTTAGCGAGATCGCCTATCGCGAAGCCCTCGCTTACGCCCGTGAGCGCAAGCAGTTCGGCAAGGCAATCATCGAATTCCCCGCTGTTTTCGAGATGCTTTCCGTTATGAAGGCTAAACTTGACGCCTCCCGCGCGCTCCTTTACGAGACCGCCCGCTACGTCGACATGTACAAAGTCTACGAGGACATCGCACGCGAGCGCAGCCTCACCGCCGAAGAGCGTGCCGAGATGAAGAAATACAATCGTCTCGCCGACGCCTGCACTCCTCTCGTTAAGGGTCTCGCCAGCGAATATTGCAACCAGAACGCCTACGACTGCATCCAGATCCATGGTGGTTCAGGCTTCATGAAGGACTACGCTTGCGAGCGCGTTTACCGTGACGCACGCATCACCTCCATCTACGAAGGCACCACACAGCTGCAGGTTGTTGCCGCAATCCGCCACGTCACCACCGGCACCTACCGTCAGCTCATGGACTTGTACGCCGAAATGGAAGTTTCCGAAGAACTCATGCCCGTCAAGGAGCAGCTCCTCAAACTCATGGAGCTTTACTCAGCGGCTGTCGCAAAAGTCAACGAAGCTGCCGATCCCCAGTACACCGACTTCATGGCTCGTCGCCTCGTCGAGATGGCTGGCAACATCATCATGACATGGCTCCTTGTCACCGACGCTTCCCGTTACGGTTCCGCATCAATGGCTAAGAGCGCCAAAGTCTACGGTAAGATGGCTCAGGCTGAAGTCGAGAAGCACTCCGACTTCATCGCCAACTTTGCCCCCGATCAGGTCGAAATCTACAAGGAAGCTTGAGCCTTCAGGTCTCACCTGTGATAATTTGATTAATTTTTTCTATACATAAGCAGTAAAATTTCTGACTCCGGATGCTGTGAAGCACCCGGAGTTTTTTTTTGATGTTCCACCAAAAGTTATTACCTTTGCACGATAAAATGGCACTCCGCCACGGAGCTGGATCACCACGCTGTTTCCTCCCCGGCGACGCTGCCTGTAAATTTTTCTTGCTGATTAGAATGGAAATTATCAGAACAGTTGCCGATCTCGACGCACGGCTTTCTGCCGCCAGAGCCGAGGGACGCTCAATAGGACTTGTACCGACGATGGGAGCTCTCCACCAGGGTCACATCTCGCTCGTTGACCGCGCACGCCGCGAAAACGACGTTGTCGTCGTATCAGTTTTTGTTAATCCTACTCAGTTCAACAACCCTGCCGATCTCGCCACATATCCGCGTACCGAAGAAGCCGACGCAGCTCTTCTTGAAGCTGCAGGTGTCGACTACGCCTTCATGCCTTCTGTTAGCGAGATGTATCCCCGGCCCGACACACGTGTGTTTGACCTCGGTGACGTCGCCAAGGTGATGGAAGGCGCTATGCGTCCGGGGCATTTCAACGGTGTCGCGCAAGTCGTTTCGAAGCTGTTTGCCATGACCCGTCCCACCCGTGCCTACTTCGGTGAGAAGGATTTCCAGCAGATTGCCGTAATCCGGCGTATGGCAGACCTCGAAGGCTTCGACATCGAGATCGTCGACTGCCCCATCTGCCGTGCTGCCGACGGTCTGGCTCTCTCCAGCCGCAACGTTCGTCTCACTCCTGCACAGCGCGTCGTGGCTCCCAACATCCATCGCATTCTCCTTGAGAGCCTCGACTGGGCTAAATCCATGTCGGTAGCTCAGGTCAAAGCTCGTGTGATTGATGCTATCGACAGCTATCCCGACATGTCCACCGAGTATTACGAGATTGTCAACTCTCTCACCTTGCAGCCAATTCGTCGCTGGGACGATGTTCTTTCCACACCCGGCGCACGTCCCGTAGGTTGCGTCACCGTCTACCTCGGCGACGTCCGGCTCATCGACAACATCAAGTACTGATTTCCCCTCCCCACGTTATGCAACTCCAGATTCTTAAATCAAAGATTCATCGCGTCACAGTCACCGAAGCACGCCTCGACTACATCGGTAGCATCACAATTGATGCCGACCTCCTCGACGCTGCCGGTATTTTGCCTGGCGAACGCGTTTACATAGTCAACAATAACAATGGCGAGCGTCTTGACACCTACGCCATCGAAGGTCCGCGTGGATCCGGAGTCATTTGCCTCAATGGGGCGGCTGCACGTAAGGTTCAGCCCGGCGACATTGTGATCATCATGGCTTACGCTCTTATGTCCCCCGAAGAGGCTGCCGCCTTCAGGCCGCGTGTCATCTTCCCCGACACCGCCACCAACCGTCTAATCTGAATTCTCCCCTCACCTTCATCCCCATTCCATGTTTGAAAATTTAAGCGAAAAACTCGAACGCAGTTTTAAACTCCTTAAAGGACAAGGCAAAATCACCGAAATCAACGTCGCCGAGACTCTTAAGGAAGTCCGTCGTGCCCTGCTCGACGCCGACGTCAACTACAAGGTTGCAAAGACATTCACCGACACCGTAAAGGCTAAGGCTCTCGGTCAGAATGTCATCACGGCTATTAAGCCCGGCGAACTGATGATTAAGATTGTCCACGACGAGCTCGCTTCTCTCATGGGTGGCGACACCGCGCCCCTCAATCTTTCCGGCAACCCCACTGTCATCCTCATGTCAGGTCTGCAAGGTTCCGGTAAGACCACAATGTCCGGCAAACTCGCTAAAAAGCTGAAGAGTGAGAAAGCTAAGCGCCCCCTTCTTGTTGCTTGCGACGTCTACCGTCCCGCAGCTATTGAACAGCTGAAAGTGCTCGGTTCGCAGATTGACGTACCCGTCTACACCGAGGAAGGCAATAAGAACCCCGTCGAAATCGCCCAGAACGCCATCCGCTACGCCAAGGCGAACTATCATGACCTCGTTATCGTCGACACTGCCGGTCGCCTTGCTGTCGACGAGCAGATGATGGACGAGATCGAGCGCATCAAAAATGCAATCAAGCCGCAGGAGACGCTCTTTGTCGTTGACTCAATGACAGGTCAGGATGCCGTCAACACTGCCCGCGAATTCAACGACCGGCTCGACTTCGATGGCGTTGTCCTCACCAAGCTCGACGGCGACACCCGCGGCGGTGCTGCACTTTCGATCCGCACCGTTGTCACCAAGCCCATCAAGTTTGTAGGTACAGGTGAAAAACTCGACGCTCTCGACTATTTCCACCCCGCCCGTATGGCAGACCGCATCCTCGGCATGGGCGACATCGTTTCGCTCGTCGAACGCGCTCAGCAGATATATGACGAGGAGGAAGCACGCAACCTTCAGCGCAAGATTGCCAAGAATCAGTTCAACTTCAACGATTTCCTATCCCAGATTCAGCAGATCAAGAAGATGGGCAACCTTAAGGATCTTGCCGCAATGATTCCCGGCGTAGGCAAGATGCTCAAGGACGTCGACATCGACGATAATGCGTTCAAGGGCATTGAGGCAATAATCTACTCCATGACGGCACAGGAGCGTCTCACCCCCGAGATCATCAATTCAAGCCGTCGTCAGCGTATCGCACGGGGTTCCGGTAAGTCCTTGCAGGAAGTCAACCGCCTCCTCAAGCAGTTCGACGAGACCCGACGCATGATGAAGGCAGCTGCCACTATGAAGAATCCCATGAAGATGATGCGCAACATGCGCCGTCGCTGATCCCACTCTCAACTCTCAACTCTCAACTCTTCATTCTCGATAATCCAAAAAAAACTCTGATTATGACTCTCATTGACGGAAAAAAGACTGCCGACGATATCAAGCGCGAGATTGCCGCCGAAGTTCAGAAAATGGTTGCCCGCGGGTTGAAGCGTCCCCACCTTGCCGCCATCCTCGTTGGTCACGACGGTGGTTCCGAGACCTACGTTGCTAATAAAGTCAAGGCGTGCGAAGTCTGCGGATTCCGTTCCACACTCATCCGCCACGAGGACGACGTGTCCGAGCAGGTCCTTCTCGACGACATTGCACGTCTAAACGCCGACCCCGACGTCGATGGATTCATCGTCCAGCTCCCACTCCCGCGCCACATCGACGAGCAGAAGATTATCGAGGCTATTGACTTCCGTAAGGACGTCGACGGATTCCACCCCATCAACGTAGGTCGCATGTCCATCGGACTGCCCTGCTTCAAGTCCGCCACTCCTGCTGGCATCATCGAACTTCTCGCACGCTACGATATTCCCACACGTGGTAAGCGTTGCGTGGTTCTCGGTCGAAGCAACATCGTTGGTAAGCCCGTTGCCACCCTTATGATGCAGAAGTCCAATCCCGGCGACGCCACCGTCACCGTCTGCCATAGCGCCACTGAAGGTCTTGCCGACATCACCCGCCAGGCCGACATCATCATCGCCGCCCTCGGTCGCCCCGGTTTCGTCACGGCTGACATGGTAAAGGACGGTGTGACTATTATCGACGTCGGCACCACCCGTGTCCCCGATCCCTCCCGCAAGAGCGGTTTCCGTCTTTCTGGCGACGTCGACTTTGACAACGTTGCTCCCAAGTGCTCATTCATCACCCCCGTACCTGGAGGCGTCGGTCCCATGACCATCTGCTCCCTGATGAAGAACACTCTCCTTGCCGCCACAGGAGCCGTCTATCCCCGCTGAACTTTCCCCCCGCGCCCCTCGTTCTTATTTCAGATTCTAACCTTTTATAATCCCAATGCTATGTTACAATTTGAAATAGCCCCCGATTTCTCAATGACCCCCACCGCCCAGGTCGAGGCGGTTCTCAAAGGCGGTTGCCGCTGGATCATCGCCCCTTCATCACTTCAGCCCGCTGAAATTGAAGGCATTATCGAGGAGTGCAAAGCTGTCGACGCTTTCCTTACTATTAAGAACGACGTTGACCTTACCGATCGCCTCCGCGTCCATGGAGTAGTTCTGTCTGACTGTTCTGTCGACCATGCGGCAGCTGTCCGCGAAAAGCTTGGTCCGCATGCCGTAATCGGTTTCACTGCTCATTCCGCTGCTGAAATCCTTGCTCTGCGCGGCAAGGACATCGACTACGCCGTGATCCCCTCTGTCGGCACAGACACTTCTGTTGAACAGGCTATTGCCATCGCTTCCGAAGCTAACGCCGCAGGCAACAATGTCCATCTTGTCGCACAGGGCGACATGAAGCTCACCGATATTCCGGCTCTTCTTAAGGGCGGCTTCAATGGAATCGCCACAACGGGGCTTATTATCTGTAGCCCCGATCCCACAGCTCGCGTTGAGGAAATCCTCAAGCTCGCCTGATTGCCTGCACATCACAAAATCCTCATTTGTTAAAAAGTGGCAGAAACTCCGACGAAGCAACCCGCCTCCCCGGCCCCTGATTCCCGTCGGGGCATCTGGCTGAAAATCATCATCCCTGTTGTAATCGGCTTGGGTGTGGTGTTTATCCTCTTCTACAAGGAATTTAACGCCGAGGCGCTTCGTTCCGTATCTTTCACCCCCCTCACCGTTCTCGGACTATTCCTGGCGGCGCTGACGGTTGTTGGACGCGACGGGGGCATGGCTTGGCGTTTCCATGTTCTCACCGACGGCGACCTGTCATGGCGAAGTGCCGTCCGCACCACATTCCTTTGCGAATTCACCTCTGCCATCACCCCCTCATCAGTAGGAGGCAGCGCATTGTCTATGGTTTTCCTCAACCGCGAAGGCATTAACCTCGGACGCGCCACCACTCTGACAATGACGATTCTCTTCTTTGACGAGCTCTTCTTCGTCATCACCTGCCCCGTCATTGTAGCTGTCACTCCCGGTCACGACCTCTTCGACTTCCACAGCGAAGAGTTTGAAGGCATCCGTCTTGCATTCTGGATTGTCTACGGACTGATTACCGTCTGGACTCTAATCCTCTTCCTGGGCATCATCGTCATGCCGCGTTACATGTCACGCTTTCTCGGATGGCTCTTCTCATTCCGCCTCCTTCGGCGATGGCACGCCTCTGCCGTCAGCCTTGGTGAGAACATGGCGGCGACATCTCTGACCTTGCGCAGCCACGGCTTGTCTTGGTGGCTTCAGGGCATGGCAGCCACTGCTCTTTCCTGGGTATCACGCTATCTGCTCGTCAACGCCCTTCTCTTCGCCTTCGTGCCCGAAGCATCCCAGTTCACGGCTTTTGCACGTCAGTTTGTCGTCTGGTCTCTCCTGATGTTCACCCCCACCCCCGGAGGAAGCGGCGTAAGCGAATGGCTCTTTAAGCGATATTACGGCGACCTGATCGGCTCTGCAGGAATCGTCATGGTCATCGCCCTCCTTTGGCGTCTCTTCTCCTACTATCTCTACCTGATTGTAGGAGTCACACTCATCCCCCGCTTCCTCCGCTCCACCAAAGAAGCGGGATCATGAATAAAAAATACCCGATTTTAGGTATTGCCGCAACTCTGAAATCTGCCTAATTTTGCATCGTAATAATTGCAACCATAGATTTTAGATAGATAGCAATCCTCTGAAGGCGCTGTGTCATCATCCGACACGGCGCTTTTTTGCAAACATTCACATCACCCCCTTTGATTATCTCACCTTTTTTTGCTAATTTTGTAAATTCATAAATCCACGATTTTTATTCACGCAATTTCATCGAAAATGCTGACATATAACACTCAACTGAAGACCCTCGTTCTTCCCGAGTACGGTCGCAACATACAGCGCATGGTCGACCATTGCCTCACGATCCCCGATCGTGACGAGCGTTCCCGTTGTGCTCGCTCAATCATCAAGGCTATGTCCATCCTTTTCCCTGCTGCACGCGACGCTCAGGACTACGAGCATACTCTCTGGAATCATCTCGCCATCATGTCCGACTTCCGGCTTGATGTCGATTCTCCCTACGAGATCGTACGCCCCGACGAACTTTCCACTCTCCCCGAGCCGATACGTCCCGACGACGACCCGATACGCTTCCGCCACTATGGGAAATGCCTCGAACGAATGGTTGCCACGGCAGCCGATATGCCTGAGTCTGAGGAGCGGCAGGCTCTCATCCTCCTCCTTGCCAACCAGATGAAGAAACAGATGCTGGCTGTCAACCCTGATGGAGTCGACGATGCGCGTGTTTTCAAGGATCTCGCATTCCTCTCCCATGGTGCTATCCGCCTCGATCCCGCTGTCCATCACCTCCATGAGTTCAAGGAAGCCCCCGCACCCGCCACAGGCAAGAAAAAACGAAAACGCAAATGATTCTACCATCCGACATCATTGAGATTGGAGTCTTCAACAAGACCCACGGTATCAACGGCGAGATATCTGCAACAATCCACTATGACGAACTCGATCCCGAAGAACTCCGTTGCGTGATTGTCGATGTCGATGGCATTTTCGTCCCCTTCTTCATCGAATCATGCCGACCCAAAGGACGCGAGTCATGGCTGATTCGACTTTCCGATGTAACCGACGAGCGCCACGCTGCACCTTTCGTCAACCAGACCTTCTTTGCCCTCCGGGATGATTCCGAGATGCAGCGTGTCCTTGAGAACGAAGGGGAGGACGGCGACGGATTCTACGCCGAGGACTTTGAAGGATTCCGCGTCTCCACACTCTCCCCCGACGGCACTTCCGCTCCACTCGGCACTATCGTTGATCTCGACACATCCACCCCAAATGCACTTTTCATCATCCGCCTCGATTCCGATCCTGACCGCACCGTCCTCGTCCCGGTCGCCGAAGAGTTCTTTGTCGACATTGACGTTGAGCGTCGCACTCTCACTCTATCTCTCCCCGAAGGTCTCATCGACTGATTTTTCACTTAATTTGCCTCACTTTTCCTAATCATACACCATTATGGAATTTGACGAAACTACTGCTGTTAAGTTCATCAACGACCGGCTCCCCGAAGGCGTCGCCCCCTACCCCGACGACGAGATTCTTAATGTCATCGACATGATCTGGGATTTCTACGAATCCAACGGTATGTTGGAGATCGACGTTGACGATGACGATTTCGCCGACGACGTGGAGCTCGACCTTATCGACTACGTCACCAAAATGCTCCGTCGTGACAAGGAGGCGAATATCAACCCCGACCACATCCCCGCGATTGTTCGAGCCGAGCTACAGTACGAAAACACCCTTCTCGACTCATGATCCATCTGTCTCTCTCGCCCCGACGCACCTTTGCAGTTCTGTTTGTCGCACTTCTTTCAGTGTCGGCGGCTTTCGGTGTATCTGCACAGAAAAAAAAGTCGGAAGATGCCCCAGTTACAATCGCCGATCTGTCTCTCCGCGACAATCTTCTTTCCCCCACAGTCCCTTCCAAGCAGCGCGCATCTCTTGTTGAACACATGAAGCGTGAAGGACAGGGACTCTACAGATTGAAGTACACCGTCGAGACCGAGCGACAGGGCGAAGTCCTCGTCATAACCATTCCCGCTGTATCCCTTTTCCTCCCCAACGAGACAGAACTGCGCGTCGGAGCCTCCGACCTTCTCGCTCCCTTTGCCGACTATCTTTCTTCTTCCGGTCGCTACAAGGTGCTTCTCGCCATGCACTCCGACAACATCGGCTCCGACGCCTACCGACAGTCACTCACCGACGCCCGCATCGCATCGATCGTCGATTGGTTCAAGGAAAACGCCGATTCTACCGACAACCTCGCAGCCTACGCCATGAGCGACTCACAGCCCCTTTTCCCTAACAATTCCATGGCTAATCGCGCCGCCAACCGTCGCCTTGAGATCTTCATCGTCCCCGACACCCCCCTGATCTCCACCCCGGTCGCGTATACACAACTGACGCGGCCGGCGCAGTGAGAGGGGGTGAT
>CAMWPM010000003.1 GCA_947176235.1 uncultured Bacteroidales bacterium
CCCCTCTTCTCCCCCCTCACCGCCTGCTGTCATGATGCCGTGACAGCACCCGGACTTTTTCCCGCAATCTGTGGAGTCATATTGATATTGCTTCTCATTGTCACCTTAACCTCAAGATTTTATTATAAACCTCAAATAACTTCCGATATGACAAAAGAATATCTTATCAAGGGTATGAACTGCCCCCACTGCCGCATGAGCGTTGAAAAAGCAATCGCAGCTGTAGAAGGCGTAAAATCCGTTACCGTAAATCTCAGTAGCGGCATAGCCACAGTTGACGGTACGCAGACCGACGAAGCTATCGCTGACGCCGTCTCCGCCGCAGGATTTGATGTGGTGAAAGCATAATCTGCTCCCTTTTTTCATGCATGTGCAACTTAAAAGAAAAATTTCGAAAAAACTCGATGAAAAATCGAAAATAATGCTTACCTTTGCACACACAAAACCCAACGGAGTGGTGCTCGAGTGGCTGAAGAGGCACGCCTGGAAAGCGTGTATACGCCAAAAGCGTATCCCGAGTTCGAATCTCGGTCACTCCGCAAAAAATGGACGGAGTCCTTTTTTAAGGACGACCGAGATGAGAACGAGAAGAGTTCGTTATCGCTTCAGCGCTTGCGCCAGCAAGTTATCGCTTCAGCGCTTTCGGAGCGCAGCGTAGAAAGACTCTCGGTCACTCCGCAAAATCATTAAAAATCCCGCAAGCAGAATTGCCTGCGGGATTTTTTGCCATAAGCTATACTTTATGATGAATGACCGAATAAAACTACTGATTCCAAAAATACAGGAATATATGAAGACCAAACCCATTCTTCGGGCATGGCTATTCGGCTCATACTCTCGTGGAGAAGAAACGCCCGATAGTGATGTTGACATTCTCGTAGATTATGATGAATCAAATGGTATAGTTTCCCTTTTTAAGATGGGTGGTATTCTTATGGATCTTTCCGACATAATCGGGCACAGGGTTGATCTGATTGACAACCGAGGGCTGAAAAGTTTTGCAAGAAACAGTGTGGAAAACGACAAAATCCTGATTTATGAGAGACACAGTAAAGGATAAAGGGCGCATAGAGCACATGATCGAAATGGCTCAAATATTATCTGAAAAAGGTAAAACTATAACTCTGACTTCTATCCAAAATGACAAAATTTTATTCTACGGACTTTCCAAAATGATTGAAATTATTGGAGAAGCTGCTTATATGCTTACAAGCGAATTCAAAGAACAGCATAGTGAGTTGCCGTGGCGTCAGATAATCGGTATGCGTCACATTCTTGTTCACGGTTACTTCACCATAAGTCCTGATGTCCTTTTTGATGTTATCCGTAATGATATTCCGGCAATGATTCCGATTCTTGAAAATTATTCGGAAGAATTTAATTTTTAATATTTTTTGAACAATTTTTCGCCTCTGCTTGTTGTATTTGATATCACTAACTTTCAAATATAACTTATTAACAAAAATCAATTATGAAAAAACTGATTCTGGCGGCAGTCGTAGCCACAGGTGCCCTCTTCACGATGGCAAGCTGCTCAAGCAAAACCTCTTCAAACGAAAATGAACTCGTATCGAAGATTGAGAATTGCACCAACACTGACAGCATCAAGGTCTATGTAGAGCAGGCTAAGGCTTATGCTCAGAAACTTGTGAGCGAAGGTAAAGTCGATGAAGCCAAGAAGTATCTTGAAAAGATCGAGCCCGTCGTTAAAGAAAAGGCTCCCCAGCTCGCAGGTGTTCTTTCATCTGTTGAATCCGCTATGGATAAGGTTAAGGACATCACCGGCAACGCTGCCGACGAAGTAAAGGCTGCTGGCGACAGCGCCGTAAATGCTGCCGGTGAAGCCGTTGAAAATGCCAAGGAAGCAGCTGCAGCTGCCGTTGACAACGCAAAGGAGGAAGCTGCCGCCAAGGTTGACGAGGCTGCTCAGAAAGCAAGCGAAAAGGTCAGCGATGCCGCTCAGAAAGCCGCCGACAAGGCTACCGACAAAGTCAACGACCTCCTGAAAAAATAAAAATTCACCCTCAAATATAACGAAAGGCGCTGTGTCATAGGATCTCGACACAGCGCCTTTGTTATTTTACCCTGCAATGCCACGCCTGGGGACAGGATATCACAAAATTTAAATTATCAACGATTTTCAAAACTCGGAAGCCGCCCTACCGAAATAGTGGCTCCCAGACATTTATTTACTGCAAATTTACTCATTTACATCTAAATATCACAATGTGATTCACAATAATAAAAAAGACAGGAAGAGACGCAACCTACGGTTGAACATCTCCTCCCGCCCACTTTCATATTTCAGGGCTTCTCAAATCAATAGCCCGGGTTATTTATTCCTTCAAGTTTCGGATTGCTTTGAATTTCCTTAAGCGGAATCGGTTGAAGCTCACTGTGTCCCGGAATAAAATTCTTATATGCCGGATACGCCATTTTATTCGCGTTCACCACACTCGACTGTCCGAACAGACACAAAGCATCATAGAGGCAGCCCCATCTTATAAGATCATACTTCCTGACACCCTCGAAGCACATCTCAAAAGCACGTTCGAAATAAAGTGCCTGAAGAATTTTCCCCGTTTCCGAATCATCTCCTGCAAATGTCGGCTTATAGTTTTTCAACGCTTTAGCGTATGCCTTTGAAAAACTTGACGAGTTCACCGAAGAAGCTCCCGCGCGTTCCCTCACCTTACTGATCAGGGTCCATGCCTTATCCGTTTCTCTGGTTTCGGCGTAAGCTTCTGCAGCCAGCAGCATCATATCTGCGTAACGTAGCACCACGAAATTCACGTCTCCGTAATTGATATTCTTGTTCCAGTCCGCCGGATTCATCCACTCTCTGCGCCATTTTCCCACATACCAGCTTGTATTGTTTCGTTCCTGCTTTACGTGCACACGTTCCTCGGCATTCCATGTGTAACGGTAGGTACAGATGTTGACGTCGCGCCTCACGTCAGTATCTTCATAGAAATCACGCCACTCCGGCACGACCACGAACATCGCATTTGATCTTCCCATATAAGCCGAAGCCTCATTGCTTGGAATTCCGGTGGGTTCCGACACTGCCGGCCCATTATAAATGCCCCATGCGCTGCCGTTACGTCTACCCTGTTCCTGCTCCATTGCCACCTCCCAGATGTTTTCTCTGTTCTCCGGCTTCCCGTAGCAAAGATCTTTGAACAATCCGTCATATCCCCCTGCATGGAACCCGTGATAACCCTGTGTCTCTATGGCTTCCCAGTGCTTTATCACCTTTGTCAGCATATTCCAGCGATCCGATTCGTCCGGTCGTGTCATACTTCCGTCAAGTTGGAGGGAATATCCGGCACGCTGCATCTCCACTCTCATCATCATTGCATGCGCTGCACCGGCGGTAGCACGCTCCGCACTCTCTCCCGACGATGCCCATGGAAGCCTTGATGCCGCTTCCTCAAGATCCGTTTCTATCTGTGCATAGATTTCTTCGCGAGGAGTGCGCGGACGGAAAGCTTCTTCATAAGTTGACGTACACTCCGTAGTGAACGGGACGTCGCCCCATGCTTTCACCAGATCAAAAGCCATTAGGGCGCGAAGAAACCGCGCCTCCCCGGCAAGTTGTTTCAGTTTGTCCGATTTGACGTACTCCGGCATGCTTTCTATACCCGCCACTGCACGGTTCGCTCTGTCGATAGCCTGGTATTTCAGTTGCCAGAGTTTCTCCGTGACGGTATTGGTGGGGGTGGCTATATAGTGCACCACATCATGGATCCCGTTATCGCTGTTTGTGCGGTTGGTGAAATATGTGTCATCGCTTGCGGGAGTCGCCATCTCATACCAGCCGTAATGAGTGTTCTCGCTTATCGAACTGAGTATTCCGTAGATAGCCATCTCCGCATGTTCCGCCGAGTCGAAGTATGTTGCCTCGTCGTAACTTCCTGCCGGCTTTTCCGTCAGCGTGTCATTGCATCCGGCAAGCACTATTGCGGCTGCGATCAGCACGCTCCATGATTTTCTTATGTTGTGTATCATTATATTTCCGATGCTTAGAAAGTGATGTTGGTTCCTAAAATAAACGTACGGCTCAGAGGATAAGCTCCGAAGTCCACTCCCGGAGTCAGCGGGCTGCTCATCGTCGACACCTCTGGATCATAGCCAGTATATTTTGTCCAGGTTGCGATATTGTTGCCTGTGCAGTATATTCTCATATTTGTCACCCCCAGACGCTTCAGAGCACCTTTCGGTAGCGTATAGCCTATGGTCAGATTGGCGAGTTTGAGGAATGATCCGTCCTCCACGCCCCATGAGTGGATATAAGTGTCGCCCTGCTCCATATCGTAATATGCCGCCACCGTCTTTCCGCGGTTGATTGCCGAGAGCGTCTGCGGATCGCTCACCGGAAGTCCATCGCTGTCAATTGTCATCCAGCGGTTTGATGAATTGGCTACGTTAAGCGAATTCATATTCTGCGAGCCCACTTTCGACCCCACGAGTTTCGTGGCGTTGAGCACGTCAGCACCCACGCTGAAAGTCAGAAACACACTGGCGTCAAATCCCTTCCAGCGTAGTGTATTGTTCAGTCCGCCGTAGATGATCGGTTGGGCATTGCCGATCACAGTCTTGTCATTTTCAGTTATCTCGCCGTCACCGTCCAGATCCCTGAATTTCCACATGCCCGGCTTCATATTATCTCGGTTGCCGTTATAAGCCACGCCCTCTTTAAGCTCATATCGGTTCCCCCGCTCATGATAGATGAAATCCTCCACCTGATAGAGTCCTTCGGTGATAAATCCGTAGAACTGACCTATCGGCTTCCCCACCTCAAGCTTATGGGTATTCTGGTTGTAGCCGAATTTCGCTTCGTAGTACTGTACATTT
The DNA here is from genome assembly GCA_947176235.1 of uncultured Bacteroidales bacterium. Taxonomy (GTDB): domain Bacteria; phylum Bacteroidota; class Bacteroidia; order Bacteroidales; family Muribaculaceae; genus CAMWPM01. The sequence goes on from CAMWPM010000003.1 coordinate 4,858, forward strand.
CCCCCCGAAAGCCCCGTCACCTTGTTCTTGTTGTGCGTCAGGGTCAGGGTGGTGGTCCAGTCAGTATCCTTTATGTCAAGATTATGAGTGATTACTGTCAGGTCAATACCCATGTTTTGCGTCGACCCGGCATTGATTATCATGTTCTCGAAACCCGATGAAGTCGGCATCGGGGCATTAAGGAGCAGATTGTTCGACTTATTGATGTAAAATTCCGGCGTCACCATGATTCGCTGGTTCAGGAATCCCATATCCAATCCGAAATTGAGCGTGCGGTTCGACTCCCACTTCAAGTCCGGATTAGGAATCTGCGTCGCAGCGAAGCCTGGAGTCAGACCGTCGCCAATCGCCGTAAGCACCGAGGTCATCAGTGCAAGTGATCCATATTGCCCGATCCTGTTATTTCCTGCCAGACCATAGCCGGCTCTCAGTTTTAGGTCTGAGAATACTCCAAGATTACTTATCATTTCCTCCTCGCTTAGGCGCCACGCGCCCGACACGGCAGGGAAGTAGCCCCATTTATGGTTTTTCCCGAATTTGCTTGACCCGTCAGCTCTGATGGAGAAATTCAGCAGATATTTTGCTTTATAGTCGTAGTTGATACGCGTGAAGAACGACAGCAACTTGTCATCCGGACTGTACGACGTGTTGATTGTCGACGGAGTGCCGAGACCTGCGTTGTTCATCCCGAAATCATCCGTAGGAAGGTTATTCACTCCCGCATCAAGCATTCTGGTCCATCTTTTCACATATTCCTGTCCCACCTGCCACATCACATGATGTTTCTTTTTCATTCTCCGGTCGTAGGTAAGCACGTTGCTTATGCTGAAACTGCCCGTTTCAGTAGTCCTGATCGACCCGTAGATACCCTGGCGCCGCCCCATTATGGAATTAGGCCCGTAGAACAGTTCGCGTCTGTAGTTCTGGTAGCGCATGCCGGTCGTGTTTCTGAACGTCCAGCCACGCCCCATCTTGAATGTCAGACCCTCGTTGGCCTGAAGCGTTCTCACCTCCCTGTTATCCTTTTCCTCTGCGGCATTCACCAGCGGATTGACGAGCACATTGCCCGAGTCATCCGTGTAGATATCGTCATCGCCCGGCAGAAGATCCGAGTCATTGCCATGAATACCCACTGTAGGACGGTACTGCATTATCTGCACAAGCTTGTTGAATCGCGCATTAACGTTTGATCCCCCGGTGTTCGTTCCGTTACCTGCCACGCCCGCACCGAATATCTTCTGATAGTCGTAGTTCACGCGTCCCGTTATGCTCAGTCTTTTACTGATCTCACCCTTCAGGTTGCCGGCAAAACTATGCTTGTTGCTGCCCGAGTACACCATTGCTCCGTCGTCCTGGATGTAGCCGTACGACATGTAATAGTTGAATTTATCCGTTCCGCCCTGCACAGCCGCACGATAGTTCTGCGTTATTGTTGTGCGTCCCATGGTCCTGTCGAGCCAGTTGATTCCCTCTCGGTCTCCATAGTTCTGCTGGATATCCGTGAATCCTCCGTAACGGTTCTGCCACGCCAGCATTGCTCCCGACACGTCAGTAGCCCATCCCAGCGTGCGCTCGTAATCAGCGATCACAAACTGCTCTACGGAAAGCACGTCCACAAACTTCGATAGCCTTCTGAATCCCACGTATGCGTCAAACGTCAGTTTTGCCTTCCCGTCATTATTCGATCCGCTTTTGGTCGTCACAAGCACAACGCCGTTGGCTCCCCGCGCACCATATATCGCGGTGGCTGACGCATCTTTTAGCACGTCTATGCTCTCGATATCCGAAGGGTTGAGATTCGACATTCCGTCCTCGGTCGGGAATCCGTCGATCACGTAAAGCGGCGAATTATCCTGCGTGATGGAGATGCCGCCTCTCACCTTCACCTGAGGGGTCGAACCGGGCTGACCGTCCGACGTCACTATCTGCACGCCAGCCATTCTTCCCGCAAGCGCTTGCGTGGCGTCCCCGCCTGGTATCTGCGTCAGCACGTCCCCTTTCACCGATGCGACGGAGCCGGTCAGTTCCTTTCGCGTCTGCGTTGCATAACCCACGACTACCACTTCGTTAAGCTCAGTCTTCTTCGGAGCAAGCAGCACGTCGATTTTATTCCTCCCGTCCACTTCTATCGTTTGGGGTTCACATCCTATCAGCGAAAATTCCAGCTTGTCATTCTTGTTAGGGACATCTATTGAATAGTTACCGAGCATATCGGTGATGACAGTGATTTTGGGATTCCCCGCCACCGTCACCTTTGCGCCTATCGCACCTTCGCCGGTGTCGTCAAGCACCGTACCCGTCACGATATCGGCACGCAGATTGTGTCCCGACACAATGCTGACGATCGCTGTCGCCGCCAACGTCAATATTCGGATTCTGTTTATTCTCATGGATATTATTCGTTCTATGTGATATGATGTGTTCGTTTTGTTCTTTAGAAGCTGCGTGTGCTTTGAGGCTTCGTGTCTGTCAGCTCCTGACATGTTATTGAGCCGTTCACCCTGTCGACAAGCATCGTCGAGCGATAGTAATTTCTGTGGTAGACCGTTCCGCCCGCTTCGACGTCATCGTCGCCGAAACTTAGCACTCTTTCGCCCTTGCTGTCCGATATTTCAAGATAGGAAGGCTCCGTCGGATCCAGTGAGACTTTGACAGTCCAGTCGCCGATTCTCACGCTTCCGTCCGCATTCTTTTCGATTTTTGACAGGCTGCTGCCGTACCGTCCGGTTTCGATTATCGCAAGGTATCTCACCCTCGTGCCGCGTGGCGCTGAAGCCGTCAGGTGCCACTGCGCCGGATAGGCATCCCCCTGAACGGTTGGTGCTGCCACCCATTCATCAGTCTGTTTCATCGTCACGGGTCCCGACCCTAAGAGTGTCAGTCGGGCGCGGTAATTCCGGTTTTCATCAGCCGTTTCCGCCACCGATCCGTCCTCGCTTATTTCAAATTCCACTCTTGAATGGAGAAGCCAGTCAAATTGAGCGTTCTCTGAAGCCTCCAGTTCATCATAGATCACGATTTGTCCGCTCCTGAGCATCACCACGTGTCTGTGGTAGAGCGTCAGTGGTGTTGGTCCGAAGCCGTTGGCAGGTATCTGTGCTATTCCGGCGTCAGCAAATGCCTTCACCCACATTTCATCGTTGCTGATTCCGCAATATGCGTGTGAGGCGTCACCCAGAGCGTATGCCATACTTTCACCCGAAGCGGCGCGGAGGATTCTCCCCCATCCCTCCGTCGAATAGGGCTGACCTATTCCGTTCACCAGTATAGTGTTGTGAGCACGTGTGTGCCTGTACGACATCAGATTGTGAGCATCGCTGAAATTCTGATAATAGCCCGACGACCTGAACACGTCCTCTCCTCCGAAAGTAATATTGAAGGCGTTTTGGCTTGCCGTCGTATGGCTGCCCGACCCGAACGTGCTCGACCTGAATCCGAGTCCCACGTCCACGCTCCTCGACGAAAGGCTGGAATGCATCGCCACCTCTCCGCAATCCTTGTTCCAGTGGAGCATATCAATGCCTCCTTCAGGCAGATTGTTGTATGATTGCGGTCCGCGGCACACTCGGTAGATTCGCATTTCATAATCCGATTCAACGAGTTTTCCGCATTGCAGGGCGTACCATTCTGCGTAAGGATCCCCCGTCTGATAAGCAAGGAAGTCAGCCATGGAAGCCATCTGATGATTCGGAGTCTGACGGCTTTCGCTTGCATCTCCGAATCCCACGTTTGAGCCTCCGGGAGGGCAGGTGAAGCTCATGGCCTTCCCCGCGTTGCGGTACCACGGATGCTGCAGAAAATCAAATCCGGTGATGTACGAAAGCATCAGCGGGACGTAACAGAGCGTCTGGATATTGGCATTGAAATATCCTGCGCCGTTATGCCACAGGCCGTCACGGTTGAATCCGCCCGCAGGCGCTCTCGACGTCCAGAGTTCATAGAGATATTCAAGCATCGGTGCCACGCGACTTTCCTGCTCGGGATTGTCATGGATCACAAGGCACGCCTGGAAGAAGTTTCGGTAATTCTGCTGCCAGAAATGATTGTCAAAAATGTGATTTTCTTCATATCCGCGGAAGCTATCGAAGTTTCTTTCTATGGCTGAGGCAAGCCAGCTTTCAGCCCATTGCCGCGTTGAAGCGTCAAGTCTGAGATAAAGTATGTCATAGCAGGCGGCTACGGTTGCCACCAGGCTCGATGTAGTGAAATTGTCGGAGTAGAGTTCCTGTTCTGTCGGCTGACTGGCAGCCATGGCTTTTATGATTTCGAGTAATTTCTCAGCATACTCGGGTTGCTGTGTAAGGTAAAAGGCTTGATAAAGATAGTTCGTTGACTGAAGAAGAGCCTGTGCCTGCCGGTAATGTTTCCTGATGTCGTTGAAGTCGGTCTTAAGCGGTGTGGCGGCTCGGCCTATAAGCGCCTTGTATTCATTATGCTCCTCGATATTTTCACGCGCCGCCCCCACGGTGGCTGCCGTGTAGCAGTGAAGGCGGGGATAGCTGTTCGGAAGATGTGACTTGAATGTCTGGTAATCAGGGGTGACGAAGCGTTCCACATCATCACTCACTTCAAAATCGTAAGTTTCTCCCCACTCGCCGCTGTTTCCGTCGGCGTCGACCGATCTGAATCGCCAGTACCAGCTGCCGCTGTGAAGGATTTCATGCACGTTGTACATCAGCCACTTCTGAGCCTTGCTTCGGCTCACGTGTCCTGATGCAAATGTAGGATCGTCCGATAGCTCGATCTCCACATATTCGCCGGTCACCATTCCTTGCGGAACGATGAGTGGTGCGGGATTGATGTATATCTCATTGCACGACCGGGGATATGGCACAGTGCGGATCTTCTGATGATATTCATCCTCCCATCCCACCGATGGCATCTCCTCCGTGGGCGCAGATGGTTCCGGTACATCCGGAATGCTATGATCGCTGCACGAGGGCAATGACGCCGCCGTTATTGTCAGTCCTATTAGTGCTTTGAGATTTTTTTTCATATAGTTTCCTTTAATGATTTTCCGGGGAGACGGGGGCTCGCGGGTTTCCGAGCCCCCATCCCTCCGAATAATCAATAGTAATTAGGGGTTGTTATCTTATTCAAAGATTGTGAACATCGGACGTACGAGACCTGACTGATTATTCTGAGTTGAGACATTAATTCCCGAGGATTGCCAGTCCACCCATTTGCTATCTGCTACATTAAGGCGTACACCTGACACATTTCCGCTTTCGTTAACCGATGAAGATACATAATTGACAGTAGCAATCGGATTGCGGTCAAAGAGGTTGTCCTGAGGGAAGAGAGCCTTGAAGCTTGTGGTGCCGGTTGCTGCGTCTCCAGTATGGGATGTTCCGATCAACCCGAACCATGTTTCGAGCTGAGGAAGTGAGGGTACGTACCAGGCTGTCACGTTTTCTCCGGTTGTCTTGTTCTTTGCGCTCCAGTCTGCCCAGGCTACACCGATATCTGAGATCTTGACATCCTGATTATTCATCAGCGTCAGCATCGATCCGTTGGGTGCCGTTTCCTTTTCAAGATCTGTTATAGTTCCGCTGCCGAATGACTTACGACCGGAAGTGATATTGCTGAGTGCGACGGCATAGCCCTTGATTGTTTTGCCGGCGAACTCCGAGGGATAGTAGCTGAGATCATCTCCGTTCTGTGCGCCCATAGCGAATATCACTGCCACGGCATCATCCTTGCTTGCGACTACATTTCCGGAGGCGTCCACGAAGCTGCCGACCTCCATCTCGATCGGCTTGTTGGGATCGTTCTCGTAGATGCCGTCGATTGTGATCGTTACGTCAAGATCCTGCATGGGGGCTGCACCGAGCTCTGCCTCAAGATTGATCTGGAAGTTAGCGTCGGTCGGCACTTTATTAGCCGGGATGGTGTACGTCAGTTCCTTCGCACCTGTAGCCTTGATTGTGATAGGCTGCTTGAGGTAGCTGCTTGACTGTGTGCCGAATATGTAGGAGGTGAACCAAGCTCCGGCTGTGGGTGCGAACGAAGTGTTCTCATACACCAGTGCCACAGTGCTCTTTGTCGTTCCGGAAAGAACGCTGTAGCCTGTCGGCGTGCTGTAGCTTACGTTCAGGTTTGTGCACCCCTCTGCCATCTCGGGATTATTCGGAGTAAAGGAAATCTTGGTGAACGGACGTACAAGCTCCACCGACGAGTTTCCCTGGAATGTGATCAGCTTGCCTGCGAAGGCGTCACATGCGGCGATTGAGTTCTCATTGGAAAGATCAAACTGCTTGATGGCATAGCGCACGTTCAGGAGATCCTCGGTATTATAGGTCTTCTGTGCGCCTTCTGCTGTCGGAACGTATTCTGCCCAGAAGAGTGCCTGCACTGCGCCATCTTCCTGCTCCTTGCCCGTGATGGTGAAGGTTGCTGTTCCGTCTACCACACTCAATGTCTTCTGGCTTCCCACGATGGCGTTGTTTTCATCGATAAGCTGCATGATGCACTTCATTTCATAGCCCTCGATGCTTTCCACTCCATTTGCTGCGCGTGAGGCAGGCTGATTCGTTCTCACGGATACTTCGATGTCGGTGAACACTGTGCTGTCGGGCAGAACTTCTTCGTTGCCACAGCTTGTCACAGCGGTCATCGCGGCCAGTGCTAAGGCCGAATAAATCACTTTTTTCATTGATTTGAATTGTTAGTTGTTGATATTTTGTTTTTTATAATATTCCTAAATCTACGTGTAGCGTACCGTCATAATCAGGATCCACGTTAACTCCGCCTTCACTCGACACGGTAAGGAATCTTCCCTTTATAGTCGTGTTGTAGCCGGCTTGCATCTGAATGTTGATCGGACAGTTTGACACTATCTCGTTGTTCTCGTTGATTATTTCAAGTTCGGCAGGGATTATTGTGCCCTCAGGCGTGCACATGATATAGTCGAACGCGATTCTCAGTTCATGCTCTTCGGTCGTTGTCACATTGCTCAGACGGCTCTGATAGCTGATGAAGTTGAGCATGTTTTTCGGCGTCTGCTCCATCACGTTGTAGCCGGTTGCAATATATCCTGCGTATCTCAGTCGTGCCGTGAAAGTCGTGCCGTTGATCATGCCGCTCGCCACTCTTCGCTGGAATGCCGCTACGTCCGTGGTGATCAGCTCGTATCTTCCCACTGGGCGTACAAGTTCCACGTCGATCATCACTTTTTCCTGCCAGCTTGATGCGTACGGACGGAGATCCAATTCTGCCAGGGCGTCGAAGGCATCCTTGTAGTCCGTGTTGGCTATGTAGGATTTAACGGGAAGGACTGGAGTGAGAGTCTCCACGTCATAGAAGAGATCCTTTTCCGGTTCATCGGTTCTCACATAGTCGCTCCACACCATTAGCTTGTAATTTCGTGCGTGCAGACGCATGTTGACCGGTACAAACAGTTCTGTTTCCGTGCCGTCGTCAGGAACGAATATCTCCTGGCGTTCCTCCGTACGGTAGCTCTCCCCCACTGCCTCTATCACGAAGCGATGGGAATAGTCGCTGATCGGGCGACCGCTGGTTGGCTGATACTCGTCACGCTGAGGTAATTTGAGCTTCAGATTCAGCGTTGCGTTCACGATTACCTCCGTGGGATCCTCACCTGCTCCTTCGGGATACTCATGGAGAGTGCATGATGTCGGAATAACCGTCATGAGGCTTATGACAAATGATATTAGTGATATCTTCTTCATGATTATAGCGTGTAACTTAAGGTGAGTGCCACACGTGTGGGACCGACATAATTTCGTGTTCTCTTGGATAGTAGGGCTCCGTTGGTCACGTTATAGTAAGTATTGTAAGCCATGTTGAGATAGCCCGCGCCCACTGTCACTTCTGCGGCCCAGCCTCTCCCCAGACGTTTCGTGTACGTGTAGTTGAGACTGATTCCCGTGAGGGGGCGCCCGGTGTCCTGATAGCGGTGCTGGTCATGGCGCATGTTGAACCACGCTACAGCCACATCCGCTCCCACGGCATGTCCGTCGGCTATTTCACCGAAATGATATTTCACCCCGGGCTGCAGTGCCACCGTGCGAAGTCCGTTATCAGGCTTCCAGTCCCACAGACTCCACGCCACCGGGATCTCTACGGTCAGGTGCTGTGCAACTTCTATTTCGTATGCCAGATTAAGGATCGCCACCGCATCGTATGCCACATTTGTCTTGATAGCCATGTACCTGCTCATTGTGTTGAATAAGGCGATTTCCTTCTTGGTCACTGCTTTCTGGTTTTTATTTGCCGCAGCCTTTGCATTTGAAGCGTTCACCTTTTTTCCGTTGCTCTGCACGTTTCCGGTCGCTTTTGCAGTCTTGTCCTGCTTTTTCCCTGCAGCGTCAGCATTCTGCCCTGCCTTGATCTGGATGGTCGTCTTTTCCTTCTTAGCCGACGTCCTGACCTTGGGCTTTTGGGCTGACGCTGTTGCAGCAAGAGCGCTCAACAGTATGACTGCCGTTATTCTTAATATTCGTTTCATTTCCGAGTTTGATTCTTATGCAGCGTTAGATTTCAAGTTCCGGCACCTCATCTTCCAGAATCGTCTGGTAACCTACTTCATTCACTGTCGTCTCCTGACCTTTATAGCTGATGTTCACATCCTCCTTCGTGCTTCTGATATAGAACGAGGGTGCTCCCTCAGGGCTGAGATTGACACTGATCAGGTAGCCTGCGAATTTGATTCTGCCGTCTGAGAGTATCTCTGGATCCTTTGCCGGATGCTTCTGTGCGTGCGTATTGACACACGTGGCGAAACGGTAGGTCTGCATGGGCTCCGATTCAGCGGTAAAATGCCAGTGATTCGGATAAGGCTTGAAGTTTCCTTTGTCATCTGAGCGTAGCCAGTTCACCGCGGGTTCTTTGAATGTGTCAGTCGTGTCTGTTTTCAGTTTGCCGCTGGCGAAGAGGTAGGCGTCGGATGCTCCGCCCTTGTTCGTTGCTGTGATGTGAACGAATCGGTCGTTCGACGTATCCAGATCCATCGGATTTGCAACCGTATGCAGCTGATAGGTCCAGGTGATCGGTTGATCAGCCACAAGCTCGTCATAGATGAATATACATCCTGTATTGCCGAGCGTGACGATGTGACGGCGGTATTTCTTCACGTGGTTCTCCGTATCCCATCCGTTCTCGGGTGTATAGGCTACGTCCGACTGCTCGCCGCGCTCAAGCCAGAGCGGGGAAATCACCGGTCCGTAGGCGTTGGATGCGTCACCCAGCACGTAGCCCAGACGCTCGCTCATATAGTAGCGCGGGATCCAGCCATACCCCTCCACGCCAATTTTCTGACCCATTCCGTTGGCGAGAATGGTATTGTGTCCGAATGTTCCGCGATGGCATATCATCGAATGTTTGTCGGTGAACTCGATATGATGTCCTGCGCTGTAGAAGAGAGGTTTGCCTCCGAAGAATGTATTGAAGGCATTCTGATTGGCGAGTGCGTGCGAAGTTGACCCGTAGGGCGAGCTTCTGAAGCTCCACATCGCATTTCCTCCAACTCGGTCCCAGTTGGTTATCCATGATGCAAGTCCGGTTTCCGGGAATACGTAGCCGTGATCCAGCTCCGGCAGACCGGGACCGTCGGGCAGCGGCTTTTCACACTGCAGTCGGAACCAACCCAGATCACTGGGCTTGGATAGAACGGCTTTTTTCAGGTACAACGAATCGGCTTTAAGTGTTCGTCTCACAAAATCCGCTGCATAGCTGTTGCCTTTCAGACGTGCCATGGCATCAAGCTGTCCGATACGGGCTGCATTCGGCCTCCCTACGTTCTGATGACTCGATCCGTTTCCTCCCGACTTTGAGAACGGGGGCTGCTGGTACATCATGTACATGATATTGCCGTCGTACCACGGATCGCTGAAGAAATCGAATCCTGTGATTCGGCTGTAGAGGTACGGCAGATCCACCAGAGTCTTGGTGTTGACCGTGAAATAGGAGTCTCCGTTATGCCAGCCGCCATCCTTGTTCAGTCCGGGGAAACGCGCGAGCCACAGGTTGTAGCAATAGTCCGCCCATAATTCCGATTCGGGAAGATGCCCGAGTGTGGCAAGTGCTGCCATTGACGTGATTCTCAGTGTCATCTGCCAGATATGATTCTCGGCAATATGATTCTCTACATTATTGTTGAAGCGGGCATACATTTTCGCGCCTTTATCCTTCACCTCATTGAGGAGTATCTGTTTCTGATCATCCGTCAGCTGATTGTAGAATGAATCGAACGCGAGCGATGCCAGTGATAGCATTGTTCCGTCATTGAAGTCACCCTTCACATTCTTGTTCTGTGACCATCCGCACATCGTGGTGATTCTTTTCACTGCCTCATCGGCATACTTCTTGTCCTTCGTGAGCAGATAAGCATAAATCAGGGCGGTGCAGTTCTTTTCCTCCGCATCGATTATCTTTCGGCTCTCGCGCGTCAGATAAGAATTACGCTGCATGTCGTTCTTCAGATTCTTGAGGTTGTCTGTTCGGATATCCTCTATGCGTTGCATCGGGGTCGACATCACTTTATCAGCTTCCTCAAGGTACCATTCTGCATCCTGTTTACCCTTCGAGCGTCCGATGAATGAATCCCAGTCGGATGCGTCAACAAGGATACGCGGATGCGCAGTCGGCAGCTTCGCTTTCATCTCGCTGTAGGATGGCGGCATGAACTTTTCTCCATTATCGGCTACCGTCACTTTATAGACAGGACTCCACGCATCCGCGCCGTCCTCTCCTATGTACGAATATTGCCAGTACCAGTCTCCGTTTGTCAGATCCTTTTCCGGATTGTACATGGGCCATATGGTCTCAACCACCCTGACGTCTTTCTTCATCTCCTTATCTGGTGAGTAGCGCAGACGGTATTTGAGTTTTGATTTATCCACCTTTTTCACTTTGCTCTCGAAGCCGTCGAGAGGCGCACCTCCTCCGCGTGCCCATACGGGAAGGGGCCATTGGAAGGAGATCTTTCTGTCGTCGAGCGATGACCCGTCAGCCGGGTAGGGAGTGTCTCGGCTTTCATGCATCATGCTCACTTCCTTAATTTCTATGTTGGCCTGAGCCTGTGCATCAATGACTGGCAAGCTCAGTAGTGTCATTACTGTCAGCAATATCTTTTTCATGATATTAATGATTGGATTTTTATTCATTTTTCACATTGCAAAATTACCATCATTTTTCACCGGCAACGTTAATTACTGATTTATATCATTCAAAATTGATTCAACTTGGTTTAGTTTTTGTCTAAAATTGCTTTATTTTTGTTGAAAACATCGGCTTAAAGCCTGTTTTTAGGCATTTTAAGGTTTCATTTGGTGTTGACTGACTGACAGAATCACCCTCTCACATCATGCTTTTTTCCCAGCTTGTCAGCCATGTCCATCACCCTTGCCGGCGACTGTCCTGACTCCACCATCTTTGCCATATATTGGAAAAATGGATGCGAATGTTCGAAATACGACCGGTATCCCTCACATAGATGATTCTCCCCCCCGCCGAGAAATCTGTTTTTCGGACATTCCCCGTAGCAAAGGCGGAGGTATTTACACCCCCGGCATTTCTCCGGCAAGAGTTTTTTTCTCTCAGCGAATTTGAGCATCTTCTCCTTATCACTCATGTCATCATTGATGTTGCCGATGCGGAATTCCGGAAAGACAAAGTGATCGCAACTGTATAGATCGCCGTTCTGCTCCATCATCGCCGCATGTCCGCACTCCTTGCTCAGCGTGCATAGTCCTGGCGTCACTCCAAGCATCGAAGCGAGAGTGGCGTCGAATATCTGCACAAACCTCCTGCCTACGTCATTCCTTACCCACCGGTCAAATATCCTGCATAGAAATTCCCCCCACTCTTCCGCACCCACCGATTCCTCCGTAAGCTCTCCGCAATCGTCTGGCGATACAAGACCGCCGTTTTTCCCCCGCCTTTCCACAATCGGTGTAAACTGCAGATAACGGCAGCCGATATCTCCGAAAAAATCATAAAACCGCTCCGGCTCCCTGACGTTGAGATTATTCACGACTGCCATACCGTTCCACTCCACGCCGTACGTCTCAAGCTTTACAAGCCCCAGCATCACCTGCTTGAACGAGCCTCCGCACCCCGATGCTCCCCTGCGGTATGCGTCATGTACTTCTTCCCATCCGTCCACCGACACCCCCACCAGCCAGCCATTCTCCTTGAAGAACTTGCTCCATGCGTCGTCAATAAGCGTTCCGTTGGTCTGTATGGTGTTGTATATCTTACGGTCGCCCGCCATTCTCTTTTCTATTTCAAGAGTTTTGCGATAGAAATTTAGCCCGGCAAGCATCGGTTCTCCCCCGTGCCATATAAAATGTACGAAGTCGCCTGATTGCAATTCCACGCATCTCTTTATGTATTTTTCAAGTGTTTCCTCGCTCATCACTCTATGGTATCCCGCAACCGTCCTGTCATTTTTTTCATAATAATAACAGTATTGGCATTTCAGGTTACATAGTGACCCCACTGGCTTAGCCATGAAGTAGAAAGGTGAAAATTTTTCGTTTTCCATGAATGGTAAAGATTGCAGATGGATATTGATAATTCAGTGGTTGAGCAGTTTGATGGTATATTTGATCCCTTTGATAAGAATAAGCCTGTAAAATTAGTGATTATTGTCGTTCTTTGGTTGCCCGGTTATGTTATTTTTTCTTTTTTGAGTATGTTAACAGCAAGATGAGATGGCGATTCATTATTCCTGGAATCATCAAAATGGAGACCGTATCCACCCAATTAGAGATACGGTCTCCTCAGCCTAACAAACCTTCTTAAACCTTAAAACAATCTTACAATGTATTTGAAATTATCACAAACTCTAACCTATTTCCTTTATATAAATCTAATCACAATATTTTTTACAGTTTGTCAGGGCGAAATTCAGAACATTGGCTCCACTGCACGTTTCCCCGCCTTCACTCTCTTGTAGCGTACTAAAGCCTCCAGAAAGTAATAGTCGGCATAATTGAGCGGCGTGTCGATTTCCGAGCCGTGGGGAAGAGATCCCGTGGAATGACGGAGTATGAATCCTCCGTTCGATCCTCTCTCTGCAAGATATTCGGGCGAAGCGAGAGCCTTGAGTAATTTTTCCGCATATTCAAGATATTTTTCTCCTTCCTCGCTAATCTCACTGAGTTCGATCATTCCTGACGCGATCACGGCTGCGGCGGATGCGTCGCGGGGTGTTGAGTCTGACTCTGGTGCATCCAGATCCCAATATGGGATCCCGTCCTCAGTGTTATTACGGGCAATTATCATGTCTGCCACCTTCTCGGCATGACGCAGGTATCGCTTGTCACCTGTATTTCTGTACGTTTCGGTATATCCGTAAAGCGCCCATCCCTGTCCGCGCGACCATGAGGATTCATCCGCCTTCCCTTGGAACGTCTGTCTGCGCTGTCTGCTGCCGTCATCATTGTAGCTAACTACATGATAGCAGCTGAAGTCATCGCGGAAATGGTTGCTCATTGTTGTGTCGGCGTGACGGCGGGCTATTTCCGCAAACGTACTGTCTCCGGTCAGTTTAGCCGCATTGAACAGCAGGTCAAGATTCATCATGTTGTCGATAATGACGGGATAGTTCCATGGTCCGAAATCCCACGATCTGATGCAACCGATTGACTGGTCGTAACGTCCCGCGAGATTACGTGCCGTTTTCACCACAAGCTCTCTTATTGTGTCATTTGGTGCCAGTCGGTAAGCATTGCCGTAGCTGCAGTTCACCATAAAGCCCAGATCATGTGTATCAGTCATATCCGCTACCTTGACCAGGCGGTTTGTATAGCGTACTGCCGCCTCCTTAAGGGTTTCATCCCCCGTAAGCTCGTAGGCGTACCATAGCGAGCCGGGAAAGAAACCGCTTGTCCAGTCGGCGTAACCCACCAGATACGGCTGTCGATATTCCTCTGCCGTTGGATGCTTCAGTAATTCTATTTCCGGCTTGAAGCTGTCCACCGGTATTTCCATTTGTGCAGTGAGCTGTTCCAGAGAATAGTCCGTCTTTAGTGAGCGGGGAAACAACATAGTCGAGTCATAACGCTCCGAAGCTTCCTGCAGTTGGACGGCTGACAATTCTATAGCATTGTCAAGCCATTCCATAGAATTATCGGATGATGTGTTGCCGGAATTGCACGAGCTGATTGAAGCCGCTCCGACGAGGATCAAAAGATAGTTTTTCATTTCTTAATTCTGAATTTGAAGGCAAATGGTTCGTTCTTCATGCCCGCTGGCAGTGTTACAGTTGTACGTCCGTCAGCGCTTGAATATTTGAGATTCTTGTTATTTGATAATAATGTGATTTTTCCTGCTGGTTCGTTTCCTGTCCAATCAATCGTCCGAGGTAATTCCTCCCCATCTTTAAGAGTAAGGATTCCATAGATGGTATTTCCGTCTTTCGAGGCATTGAACCATATCTGACCGCAGTTATATGTAGGGACAGTGTAAGTCTCCGACATATCGTGAACGTAGCCCTGCTCCATCACATCGTCTGCCGCGACCGGTTGCGACGAACACAACAGGCATAATGCCGGAAGAAGAAAAGTCGAGACAGCATTCATGTTTTGAAGAGATTTCATGTTCAGGATAGATTTCATGACCGGAATAGGTTTATACTCGGAATAGATTCCTGATAGGAATAGATTCCATGCTTAAGAATTGCAGTTCTTTTACAGATGCAAAATTACTGCGATTCCACCATTCCGTCTTTTCATTCTGTCTTTCTATCCGTCAGAATCGGCTGTCACACTTTCATTTTTGAATAAAAAGCATTAAAAATTGTCCAAAACCCACATTGCCATAGGCAGTTACACCGGGTTTCAGAAAATTCCCCTCACTCCCTCCTAACCAGGTCGGACGGCGAATGACCGAAGAATTTCTTGAAACTCGTGGCAAAATACGACGGCGACCCATATCCGACCATCGCACTGACCTCCGCCACATTGTATCTGCCCGACTTCAGCAGCTCCATAGCCTTGTTGAGTCGGACGCGACGGATGAATTCATTCGTTGATTCCCCGGTGAGGGCTTTCATCTTTAGATGTAGATTGGAGCGGCTCATGCACATCTCAGCGGCAAATGCATCCGTCGAGAACTCCGTATCATCAAGATGTGCGTTCATCACGCCGATTGCTTTTTTCAGGAACTCCTCATCCAGTGGATTGACCGCCACCTTTTCAGGCTCGATTTCGGTACTGCTCGAATAGAGAGATATTAGTCTCGCTCTCGTACGTAGCTGATTCTTTATCTTTGCCTTTAAGAGATCCATGGAGAAGGGTTTGGCAATATAATCGTCCGCCCCCACATTCATTCCGCCCATCTGGTCCGACAGCTCCGATTTTGCCGACAGCATGATGACCGGTATATGCGACGTGCGCAGATTGCGTTTCACGGCATGACAGAGTTTCACGCCATCGACCTCCGGCATCATCACATCAGTAAGAATCAGATCCACTTTTTCCTCCTCCGCCAGCACCTCAAGAGCCTTCGCACCGTCCGCCGCTTTCAATACTCTGAATCCCCCCCCAAGAGCTTCCGCTATGTAATTCAGTATCTCACGATTGTCGTCCACTGCAAGTATTGTCGGAAGCGTTTTGTCGCTATCTTCAGTTTCATCTCCCCGACTTTCTTCGTAGTCTGTCTCCGTCATTATCGGGAAATCTTCTTTGGCAATCCCATCAATCGAAGAATCTGGCTCGCACTTATCTTCATCCCTAAGTTCCGCCTCCGTATAAGCGGATTCCGAGATTGGCAGACGCACCGTAAACGTGGTCCCCGTGCCTTCCGAGCTGACCACACTCACGTCGCCGTGGTGAAGCTCCACAAGACACTTCACGAGTGACAGACCGATTCCATTACCCATGGTCGAATCGTCTACCTGATAGAAACGCGTGAATATCTTATCAAGCTTATCCTTAGCAATACCGGTTCCGGTGTCGGTCACTGATATTTCAAGATTATTGTCATCCTTTGAAAGATTTACCGTGACAGATTTCCCGGATGGTGTATATTTAAAGGCATTAGTCAGAAGGTTGTTAAGAATCAGTTCAAGATAGTCACTGTCCACCGGAAGAAGAAGCTTATCGTCAATCGTCGAGTTGAGCGCGTAACGAATATCCTTGTGTCGGGCAATCGAGCGATAGGCACTGAATATATCATTCACCTTCTGATTGATGTTGACGTTTCTCACCTTAAGTTTTAGCATACCAGCCTCTGCCCTGCGATAATCAAGCAGTTGATTCACGATATGCAGAATACGCATCGTATTATTTCGCACGGCCGTCAGCTTTCCGGTAGTGATCGGATCAGGATTCGAAGAAAGAAGTTCATCTATTGGAAGGAGCATGAGAGTGAGGGGAGTGCGGAGTTCATGCGACATATTTACAAAAAATTTCACCTTCATTTCCTCCGTGCGTTGCTGGCGTTCGTAGTCGATACGCTGCAGACGCAGACGTTCCGAAAGCATCTTACGGTGCCACATCACTCTCCAGATGCCATATATGCCTCCTGCAAGTATCAGAATCCACAATGTCATTGCCCACCATGATCTGTACCACACCGGCATAATTCTGATATCAATCGACGTTTCTTCCTCACTCAGCTTTCCGTCATTGTTGGCAGCTTTAAGCCTGAAGCGATAGGAGCCGGCAGGAAGATTGGAGTAAGTGACTGATCTCGAACCGTCAGTGACGGGTATCCAACCCTTGTCGAGACCGTCAAGCATATAGTAGAACGTGTTTTTACCGTCGGAAGGATAATTACACACAGTAAATTCAAGCGTGAATGAAGTCTGGGAAGAACTAAACGTAAGTTTTTCCGTCATTTCTATGTTTTTTTCAAGCAATCCGGTAGCGTCACCGGCGACGACCGTTTTATCAAACAGACGCAGACCTGTGATAAGCACGCGGGGGGAATAGGGATTCCTCTCCATCACCGATGGATTGAACATGTTTACACCGTTTACGCCTCCGAACATCATCTCGCCTGTAGATGTTACGAGCACACTTTTTGCCGTGTACTGATTATTATTGTACTGCGAATAATCAACAATACGGCAACTGTCTGCATCAATCCTGACAAGACCGCGGTTGGTACTTACCCAGAGATTTCCCGCTGGATCCTCCGCCATTGCATTGACTGTGTGGCTTGGCAGTCCATCCCTCTCTCCAAGTCTGCTTATTTCCCGGCCGTCACTGTCAAACGTCACAAGCCCATCCCCGGTACCTACATGATAGCGACCGCGGGTATCCTGCATGATATATCTGATTCCGGTAGCGCTCTCCGTAAACTCTTTTGGAAGGAAATCCACTGACGCCAGATGGCCGTCCACCTCTTTCATCACCATCAATCCGTCTTCTCCGTAGATCCAGAGCCGTCCCGAATTATCCCTGAACAATCCGGTGGAACGCGTCAGTTGTCGTGACCCTGAAGAAATCTCTGTCTCTTTTAGGATTTCGGCTTTCTTCGGATCATAGAGGAACAAACGGTTATAGGCATCAAGCCAGAGGTTTCCGTCGAGAGAAGGAATGATGGCGAAAACATTGCGGGAGGGGATTCCGGCGGAAGTGATTCTTCCGCTCTTCAGGTCGAGAACCGACAGACCTCCGATGTGAGTCCCGATAAAAGCCTTCCCGTTATCATAGTCAAAGTAAATAGCCTTGACGTCGTCTGAGCCAAGTCCGTCTTCCGATGTATAGTAGACGTATCTGTCCGTCTCAGGATCATAGACGTTAACTCCACCGCTGTTGGTGCCCATCCATATTTTTCCGTTCCTGTCCTCTTCAATTACCGACACCACATTATCGTTGAGCGACGCGGGCTTAGCCGATGTTTTCTTCATCGTTCTGAACTGGCGGTTGATGGGATTATAGTAATTCAATCCCCCGAAAAAGGTTCCGAGCCACATTCCGCCCTGTTCATCACGACATAACGCTCTCACCGACGAATGAGATATTCCGTTCTCTCCAGTCGGTATCTCTGTAAGTTGCTTCCCGTCGGGACCAAGAATATAAAGACCGTTAAATGTGCCGATCCATATTCTGCCCTGTACATCCACCGCAAGCGAACGCACGTGAGCGTCGGCGAGCGGATCATTTTTCCCTGCCACCGAAAGCCGGGTCAGACGGTCATGCACGGTATCGTAGCTGAACACTCCCTTACCCTCGGTCCCGATAAGCAGAGTCGATCCATTGACGAGCAGAGTATTTACATCCGTCATATCCGGGAAATCGGCAACTTGCGTCCCGTCACTTCTCACAAGCCCTTTCTGTCCCATTCCAATATAAATATCATCTCCCACTACGGCAATCGCATTGACCACACCGCCTATCTCTGGGAAAACCCTTCGAAATTCCCCATTTTCCGCATTAAGTTCCGTGAGTCCTTTGCTCGTACCTGCCATGAAAGTCGATCCCGTATTTCCTGCCACAAGAGTGCGCAGCATATTATTCTCGCTATCCGGCATCGGATAAGCAACGAACGAATCCGCTACCCTGTCGTAACGGTACGCCGTCGTTCCTCCGGCTGCCCAGAGATCTCCGTTGATTTCCGCCACACTTCTTATGTCACCGATCGGATAGTTCTTGAATCCATAACTGTCGTATCGGCTTATACCTTCCGGACTTGCAATCCATACAAATCCTCTCCCGTCAATTGCAATATTGTTGACCGTGGCATGAGGGAGTCCCTCTGCCGTTCCTATTTTTTTAAATGACACTTCCGATCCCGGTCCCGATGTAGCAGTCAGAGCCAAAAATGAAATCAGGAAGAACAGTATGTGGAGACGTTTCATGGTCAGAATAATTGGTATTGATTTTCTTAGAAGAACACAAAGTTATAACTATTTTTGCAATCTGACAATTAGAAAAAGCGGGGAGAGAGTGGCTCATACAGTGGCTTTATACAAATTTTGAAGATTATTCCACAAAATCAAAACAGATGATGACAATACTTAATAATCGGGTGAAAGCCGCTTGTCAAAATTATGTGTAAATTTGCAGTGTAATAATTCAATATTTTCTGACATGATATGAGAAAGCGGTTTATCAAAGTTGCCTTGCTTCTTGCCACCACTATCAGTCTTAATGCCTCAAGACCCAACATCATCTACATCATGACCGATCAGCAGAGCGCTACGGCACTAAGCTGTGCAGGCAACAATGATGTAGCCACTCCCAATATTGACCGGCTCGCGGCCCGCGGAGTGAGATTTACTGATGCCTATTGCGCCATGCCGCTTAGCGGACCATCACGGTCTGCCATGTTCACCGGCTACACTCCTTCGGCATCCGGAATGCAGGAAAACGAGACTCCCCTCCCCGACTCTCTCCGCACTCGCACTCTAGGTAATCTCATGGCACTTGCAGGCTATAGTAACGGATATAGCGGGAAGTGGCATGTTAACACTAATTCACTCCCGGCCGACACCGCTTTCGGGTTTGTCAATCTTCATGGTCATAACGATGTCGGACTGGCAGAGGACGCCATTGAATTTTTGCGGCGCGACCACGGAGAGAAACCGATGTTTCTTGTCGTTTCGCTCGACAATCCTCACAATATCTGCGAATGGGCACGCGGTCAGAAACCTCCGTTCGCCTCAGTACCCGATGTACCTCTCGACAGTTGCCCGAATTTGCCTCCGAATTTCAACATCAATCCATTCGATGCCGATATCCTGCGCTGGGAGAGAGAAAAAAGTTATCGGCTGTATCCCACCAAAGCCTATACTCCCGATGACTGGCGCAAATACCGTAGCGCCTATTACAAGCTTGTCGAGCATGTTGATGCCGAAATCGGCAAAATAGTTGATGAGATTGAACGTCAGGGACTGTGGGACAATTCTGTGATAATATTCACATCCGATCATGGCGACGGCCAGGGCGCTCATCATTGGAACCAGAAGACTGCACTCTGGGAAGAAGTTGCGAATGTTCCGCTCATTGTATGTATCCCCGGCGGTCCGCAAGGAAAAATCAGCAGGGCTCTCGTGAACAATGGCATTGACCTTATGCCTACAGTTCTTGATCTCGCAGACGAAAAGATACCGCAGTGGTGCAAAGGCAAAAGTATTATCCCGGCGGCTATTGATCCCTCAGCCCCCGGCGACCAAGAGTATGTGGTTGTTGAGACCAACTTTGCCCAGACGGGGGGAACCCGCGGATGGGCTGTACGGACTCCTCACTACAAATATGTGCTTTATGAAGCCGGGAAAAACCGTGAGATGCTCTTCGATATGGATAATGACCGTCTCGAAATGACAAACCTCGCCGTGGAGGCACGTCACCACGATCAGCTTCTTCTGCATCGGCAGCTTCTGCGGGATTGGATGCAACAAAACCTTATAGGTGAGCAATACCCGTCCACTCGATTCATTCCTGTCAATTGACATTCAATAGTAATTTCTTGAAACATTATAATTAAAAACATCTCTTTATCATGAAGATTACCGACAAATTTTCACTCGACGGTAAAGTCGCACTTGTCACCGGAGCCGCCTATGGCATCGGTCTCGCCATTGCTCGTGCTCTCGCTGAAGCCGGAGCCCGGATCGTATTCAACTGCTCGCGTCAGGAGACTATTGACCGCGGACTGAAAGCCTACGCCGAACTCGGAATCGATGCTCGTGCCTATCTCTGCGATGTCACTGATGAGTGTGCTGTGAAAGAGATGGTAGCCGACATAGAGAGAAATGTAGGCACCATTGACATTCTTGTCAACAACGCCGGCATCATCAAGCGCATACCGATGGAGGAGATGAACGTGGAGGATTTTAGGCGTGTGATCGACGTCGATCTCGTTGCCCCCTACATCTGTGCGAAAGCGGTCATTCCCGGAATGATCAGGAAGGGGCATGGTAAAATCATCAACATCTGCTCCATGATGAGCGAGCTGGGCCGTGAGACAGTAAGTGCTTACGCGGCAGCAAAGGGTGGTCTGAAAATGCTCACTCGCAACATTTGTTCGGAATACGGCGCGGCAAACATCCAGTGTAATGGTATCGGACCTGGATACATCGCGACCGAGCAGACAGCCCCTCTGCGCGAGCTTCAGCCTGATGGCAGTCGCCATCCATTCGACAGTTTTATTATCTCTAAGACTCCTGCCGGACGCTGGGGCGACCCTGAGGATCTGATGGGACCGGCGGTGTTCCTCGCATCCGATGCTTCTGATTTCGTCAACGGTCAGATTCTTTATGTCGACGGCGGTATTCTGGCTTATATAGGTAAACAACCCAAATGAAATACTTTATTTTTTCCTTAAGCCTGACCCTCACGGTCATAGCTGCAGGCTGTTCGGGATCCCGACATTCCATTACCGTCGAGAATTCTTCCGATATAACTCGTGTCAACGAGATTGTCGAGACTGATTTCAGTGCCATTGACGATCTGATGGGTGGCGGACAGTTCATTATGCTCGATTCAGCACATAATGAGATCACCTACCAGATTACCTACGATGGTAAATTACTTTTCCCGGCATCCGTAGCCCCCCACTCCGTCGCTGTCTACCATATTGTTGCGGGCGAACCAAGTGTAGCCGATACAATCGCCTGCGGTGGCTTCTATCCTGCCCGTAAGGACGACATGACGTGGGAGAACGACCGTTCCGCATTCCGAGCCTACGGACCGGCGCTCCAACAGAGCGGAGAGCGCGCGTTCGGATACGACATCTGGACCAAATCCGTTGCTCATCCTGTGGTTGCGCGGCGGTATGACGACGCCTTCAACAACGGAAAGAGCTTCCACGACGATCATGGCGACGGAATGGACGTCTACACTGTCGGACCGACTTTGGGAGGTGGCACGGCTGCCCTGCTTGATTCCTTAGGTGACATTGTGCTCCCCTACTGCTTCAGTTCCTATGAGATCCTTGATAACGGTCCGCTCAGATTCACCGTGCGTCTGCAATACGAATCATCTGTTGGTCCCGAGGTCACAGAGACCCGTACAATCTCGCTCGATGCCGGAGAGTTTCTCAACCGCACCACAGTTTGCTTCAATGGACTCACACATTCGATGGAGATAGCGCCCGGTATCGTTGTTCACCGCCAGAATCCCGAAGGTTACTCTATCATGAAGCCGGAAGGTGTGATGGCTTACGCGGATCTCACCGATAATATGTCAGCCGGCAACGGAGTTATTTACGTCGGTGTCGTCACCATTGATCCTGATTCAATCTATCTTCAGCCACTTGAGACCGAAGATGGCGATGCTGTAGGACATTTGCTCGCACGAAGCACCTACAATCCCGACGATTGCTACACTTATTATTGGGGATCAGGATGGTCCAAAGGATCTATGCCTGACTGGACTGCATGGAAAGACTATCTCGCCACATTCCGCTCCCGCATTGACAATCCCCTCAAAATCACTGTAGAATAATGGAAGACGTTTTTAAATATATTATTGGACTCGGCGCCGCCGTAATGATGCCGGTAATCTTCACCGTTCTTGGCATCTGCATCGGTATCCGTCCGTCCGACGCTCTCAAGTCAGGACTAAAGGTGGGTGTTGGTTTCATCGGTCTTTCCATTGTCACAGCACTTCTGACGTCAGCTCTTGGTCCGGCGCTCAATTCAATCGTTGAGCTATATCATCTGCAACTGAAGGTTTTCGACATGGGATGGCCTGCCGCCGCTTCGGTAGCCTACAACACTGCCGTCGGTGCCTTCATTATCCCGGTTTGCCTTGCTGTCAATATCATCATGCTGCTTACACGCACCACCCGCACTGTCAATATCGACTTATGGAACTACTGGCATTTCGCCTTCATCGGTGCTGTAGTCTATTTTGCATCCGATTCTCTGGCATGGGGATTTTTTTCCGCCATCATCTGCTACATTATCACCCTGATTATCGCCGACATGACGGCATTTAAGTTTCAGAAGTTCTACAAGGACATGGAGGGAATTTCAATTCCACAGCCATTTTGCGCCGGATTTGCTCCTTTCGCCTGGATTATCAACAAGGCTCTCGACCGTATTCCCGGAATCGACCGACTGGAGATTGATGCCGAAGGAATGAAAAAGAAATTCGGACTCTTGGGTGAACCCCTTTTCCTGGGAGTAGTGATCGGGCTGGCAGTAGGTTGCCTCACTTGCAACTCTGTCGCAGAAATCATCGACCATGTTCCCTACATTCTTGGGCTTGGCATAAAGATGGGTGCCGTGATGGAACTGATCCCTCGTGTCACCGTGCTTTTTATCGAAGGACTGAAACCAATAAGTGACGCTACACGCAGCCTCATTGCACGACGCTTCAAAGGAGCTGACGGACTGAACATTGGTATGAGCCCGGCGCTCGTAATCGGACATCCCACCACTCTGGTCGTTTCGCTCCTGCTCATCCCTGTCACTCTTTTCATCGCCGTAGTCCTCCCCGGTAACCAGTTTCTCCCCCTCGCCTCTCTCGCCGGAATGTTCTACGTTTTCCCTCTTGTGCTGCCATTCACTAGCGGCAACGTTTTCAAGACGTTCATCGTTGGTCTCGTCGTGATAGTCGGCGGACTTTACATGGTCACTAATCTCGCCCCCGCCTTCACTCTTGCCGCCCGGGACGTCTTTCTTGCCACCGGCGACAGTGCCGTTGCCATTCCTGCCGGATTCAACGGAGGTAGCCTTGACTTCGCATCCAGCCCTCTCGCATGGATAATCTATCAATGTTCCATCAATCTCAAATGGATTGGTGCCGGACTGCTCATAGCCGTCAGCTGCGCGGCAATGTGGTGGAACCGAATCCTCATTATCAGAAATCAGAAAGCAATGACAACCTCTGATTCTGACCAACTACAATCAATGGAATAAAAATTTTACTAAAAAAGAATATGAGTAAAATCGTAACACTCGGAGAAATCATGCTCCGTCTCTCTCCCGAAGGTAACCGACGTTTCATTCAGTCCGACAGTTTCGACGTTATCTGGGGCGGTGGCGAAGCCAACGTAGCAGTCAGCTGCGCCAATTACGGTCATCATGCCGTTTTCGTCACCAGGCTCCCTCAGCATGAAATCGGACAGGCGGCGGTCAATGCTCTGCGACGTTATGGCGTTGATACGTCAGCCATTGCAAGGGGCGGCAAGCGTGTCGGAATTTATTACTGCGAGACAGGTGCCTCCATGCGCCCTTCCAAAGTAATATATGACCGTGCCGGCTCCTCCATTGCCGAAGCCGAAGCTTCCGATTTTAACTTCGATGCAATTATGGAAGGTGCCGACTGGTTTCACTGGAGTGGAATCACCCCTGCAATTTCCGATAAAGCAGCCGAACTGACACGCCTTGCCTGCGAGGCTGCCAAGCGACATGGACTGACAGTGAGCGTAGATCTGAATTTCCGTAAGAAACTCTGGACCTCAGAGAAGGCTCAGACGGTGATGCGTCCGCTCATGCGTTACGTCGATGTATGTATCGGAAATGAAGAGGACGCTGAACTTTGTCTCGGATTCCGTCCTGATGCCGACGTGGAAAGCGGAGTTACAGATGCCGAAGGTTATAAGGGTATTTTTGCTGCCATGAAGAAGGAATTCGGTTTCAGATACATTGTCTCCACACTCAGGGAGTCATATTCGGCGACCCATAATGGATGGAAGGCAATGATCTACGATGGTAAGGAATTCTACCAGAGCCGGCGGTACGACATCAAACCTATTATTGACCGTGTGGGTGGGGGCGACGCCTTCTCAGGAGGTCTGATCCATGGTCTGCTCACTAAGCCCACTCAGGGTGAAGCCCTGGAATTTGCTGTGGCAGCATCAGCTCTGAAACAGACCATCAACGGTGACTTCAATCTTGTGACGGCAGATGAAGTCGAAGCTCTCGCAAATGGCAATGCAAACGGGCGAGTTCAACGCTGATTTATCTTTAACCACAACTACTGTTTTTTTAGATCTTCATGACAATGAAAAAGTTTTTTATATCTCTGTCACTGGCAGCTGTTTCACTGACTCTTACAGCTGAAACCAAATACACCATCCTGAGAGCCTGTCATCCCGACGACGTAAAGCACTATGACACTGAGCAACTACGTTCACATTTCATGATGCCGGAAGTAATGGAACGCAACGTCATCAATCTCACATATTCGCTCTACGACCGAATTGTCTATGGGGGTGTGATACCAGTTGGAGAAGTGATCACACTTGAAACAATCGATCCTCTTAAATCGGAATATTTTCTTGAACGCCGCGAACTTGGTGTGATTAACATCGGCGGTGACGGAATAGTGTGTGTTGACGGGCAGGAATACCCTCTTTCCTTCAAGGACGCGCTTTATGTGGGGCGCGGGAATAAATCTGTCACATTCCGAAGCAAAGATGATGGCAACCCAGCAAAATTCTACCTTAATTCCACTCCCGCCCACACATCCTACAAAACTCAGCTCGTGACTATCGACGGACGGAAAGGCTCAATAAAAGCAAATAGTTTCAAGGCAGGTTCGCTCGAAGAAAGCAACGATCGAGTCATCAATCAGCTAATCGTGGCAAACGTCCTTGAGGAAGGGCCATGTCAGCTCCAGATGGGACTTACCGAACTTATGCCGGGATCTGTCTGGAACACGATGCCGGCTCACACTCACGATCGCCGTGTGGAATGCTACTTCTATTTTAATGTCCCCGAAGGCAACGCCATCTGCCATCTTATGGGTGAACCTCAGGAAAACCGGCTGATCTGGCTTCACAACGAACAGGCTGTCATGGCGCCGGAATGGAGCATTCACGCGGCTGCCGGCACATCCAACTATATGTTTATCTGGGGTATGGGAGGAGAAAACCTTGATTACGGCGACATGGACAAAGTCGGTTATCTCGAAATGAAATAAACACTTATATCAATTTCTAATATTGGACTCTGAAAACGTAACATACACAATGGCAGAGGCTATCGCTGAAGCTAAGCGTTGCCTCAACTGCAAAGTGCCACAATGCAAGAAAGGGTGTCCCGTCGGCAACGACATACCCGAGTGGATTCATCAGCTCTCAATGGGCAATCTGGGCAATGCCATGAGCATTATAAATGCCAAAAGCAATCTGCCGGCAGTCTGTGGACGCGTGTGCGCTCACGAGCGTCAATGCGAAGGTAACTGCGTACTGGGGAAAAAAGGCGCACACATCCATATCGGTCGCCTGGAGCAGTTTGTTGCCGATTTCGATACGGCTATGAAACTCTCCCGGCAGCCTATCGTACAGAAAAATCGCGGTCGCGTAGCTGTCATCGGCAGCGGACCTGCGGGACTTACAGTCGCAGGTGAACTTGCCCGTCAGGGATTCGAAATCGAAATCTTCGAGATGGAGCCTCAGCCGGGAGGTGTATTGATGTTCGGTATTCCTGAGTATAGGCTTCCTAAATCAATTGTCAACAGCGAGATAGAGAAGATCCGGCAGCTTGGAGTAAGAATTACGACTGGCGTGACAATCGGTCCCGACATTAATGTCGATCAGCTTTTTGACAAAGGATTTGATGCGATTTTCATCGGCACCGGCACCGGCAAGCCTCGTCAACTCCCGATCGAAGGCGTAGGGCTCGATGGTGTCCGGCAGGCAATATACTTCCTGCGTCGTGTCGGCCTCTATAATGCCGGTCTCATCAATCGTGAGGAAGTACCTGTCCGTGCAGGCGATATAGTTATCGTTGTAGGCTGTGGCAACACCGCCATTGATGCCGCGCGTACGGCTCTACGATTCGATGCTTCATCCGTCACTATCGTTTATCATCGTGATATCGATCACATGAGCGCACTGCGTGCCGAATACGACGAGGCGGTAAGCGAGGGAGTGGAATTTATGTGGAATGCCACGATTAAATCCATTAGCCCCGTTGTTCGCGATGTGTATAACGTACTGATTGACAACAACAACCATAACACAACTGTCATCGCCAATCGGGTTATTCTTGCGGTCGGGAGCCGTCCGGCAAGCCGAATTGTATCTACTACTCAAGGAATTACAACTGACGAAAATGGTTACGTTCTTACCCGCCAATTCCCCTTCGGCATGACTTCACGCAAGGGAGTGTTTGCCGGTGGCGACGTGTCAGGAAACCAGGCTACTGTAGTCCACGCTATGTCAAATGCGAGGGAAGTTGCTGCCGGAATAGCAAGCTACGTGGATGCTCTAAATCTGATGAGGAGTATCGAATAAAATAGATTCTGCAAGGGACATCATTGAGTAAGAAAAAGAGGACCGGCAAAATGTCGGTCCTCTCCTATTTATCTTATTGCTCTATTTATTGAGCGAACTGCCAGGAGTCAAATTCCATCAGATTACCACCGTCACCTGCGAATACGAAGTAGAGGTCGTGGATCCCATCACGCTGCTTGATGCCGCATCTCTTTTCGTACCAGTCAGCGCCACCCTCGCCGTCGATCACTCCGATCAGCTCTCCGTTGGGTGCGTCAAGGCGGATTTCAATCTGCGATCCGGGCTTACCGTTGCGCAGGCGTGCGGAAAATTCTTTGGCTCCGTCGCCGAAGTTGACCTCCCTCACCTTGATATAGTCACCGTTGTCGATATCGTTGACATAGACACAGTGAATGTCATCATAGCCGATACCTATTCCTTCTTCCCAGGCAATCGTTTCACCTTGCTGGCGCACGTAGGGGTTAAGAGGATCCACGCTCTTCAGCACTCCGCGCTTGTCATGGTGGATATACGGCAACGAGCCGTCAGCGTTGAAGTCGAACGGAACAACGCTTGCCGTGCGCCGGCGGCTATGTGATTCCGGCAGACCTTCATCCATGTAGAAGAAGTACCATTGTCCTTTGTACTCGCACATTCCCGTATGGTTGCCCATTCCGCCATGCTCAAATGCACGCATCAGCACTCCACCGTATTTCCACGGTCCGAGAGGGGAATCAGCCCACGCCCAATAAGTATCTTCGGGCACGTGCGAGGCGTAGGCGAGATAGTATTTGTCCCCTCGTTTGGCAAGCCAGGGAGCTTCCTCGTAGTCGTCGCCGAATGCTTCTTTATCCTTGATTTCAAACACGTGAATCTCACCGTCGTAACTCGTCATGTCCTCATTGAGTTTCACAGCATAGAGAGCATTATTACCCCAGTAGAGGTAAGCCTGTCCGTCATCGTCAATCAGCACGGTCGGGTCAATATCCTCCCACCCGTGACCACTGTAATTCGTATCCGATCCGTTGATCATCAGATTGCTGCCACCGAGCGGATTTGTGAAGGGTCCGTATGGCGAATCTGACACAAGTACCGGAATACCGCTCGTCGACGGATAAAAGTAATATTTCCCGTTGCGATACGCCATCTGAGACGCATTTGCATTTTCATGCTCGCCATAAAGGTGAATGTTGAAGATCGGAGCGTGGTGCGTCCAGTTCACCATGTCGGTTGTGGTGAAGCACAGATAATCGTGCATAATAAATTGGTTGGGGGTAGCCGCCCAGTCATCATGACCGGTGTAGACGTAAAGTGTGTCACCCACAACCAACGGAGCGGGATCAGCCGTGAACTCCGTCTGCGAAATCGGATTCTGAGCCGTTAAGCTTCCGGCGGCAGCCAGCGCTGCAATGAGAGAAAATGAAAAAATCTTTTTGTTCATTATTTCATTATTTCGTTATTTCAAATTTCTGTAACATTATTTTGAGAACTGCCAGGAGTCAAACTCCATAAGATTGGTGTCCGGTCCGCGAAACACGAAGTACATGTCATGAATGCCGTCTCGGCTCTTTATTTCACAAGTCTTCTCCGTCCAGTCGCCACCCGTCATGGCATCCAACACTCCGATCAGCTCTCCGTTGAGTGCGTCAAGGCGGATTTCAATTTGCGATCCGGGCTTACCGTTACGCAGACGTGCGGAAAATCCTCTGGCTCCGTCGCCGAAGTTGACTTCCCTCACCTTGATGTAATCCCCCTCATCGACATCGTTGACGTAGACACAGTGGATATTATCGTAGCCGATACCGATTCCTTCCTCCCACGCTATGGTCTCACCTTGCTGGCGCACGTAGGGATTCAGAGGATCCACGCTCTTAAGCACCCCGCGTTTGTCATGGTGCATGTAAGGCAGCGAACCGTCAGCATTGAATTCAAAGGGAATGACACTTGTGGTGCGCCGCTTGCTGTGAGCTGTCGGCAGTCCCTCATCCATATAGAAGAAATACCATTGACCCTTGAACTCACACATTCCCGTGTGATTGCCCATTCCGCCATGCTCAAATGCACGCATCAGTTCTCCCCCGTATTTCCACGGTCCGAGAGGGGAATCTGACCACGCCCAGTAAGTATCTTCGGGGACGTGAGCGGCGTAAGCCAGATAATATTTATCCCCGCGTTTTGCAAGCCACGGAGCTTCCTCATAGTCGTCACCGAATGCCTCTTTGTCCTTGATTTCGAACACATGGATATCTCCATCGTAACTTGTCATGTCCTCGTTGAGTTTCACGGCGTAGAGTGCGTTATTTCCCCAGTACATGTAAGCCTGCCCGTCATCGTCGATCAGCACCGTAGGATCAATGTCCTCCCACCCGTGACCGCTGTAGTTGGTATCATCCGAATTGATCAGAAAATTTCTTCCGCCTAAAGGATTAGTGAATGGTCCGTAGGGTGAATCCGACACGAGCACCGGAATGCCGAAAGTCGACGTATAGTAGTAATACTTTCCGTTACGATAAGCCATTTGGGCAGCGTAGGCACAGTCACGCGTTCCGAAGCCTTCGTTATTGAAAATCGGTGCGTGATGCGTCCAGTTCACCATATCGGTGGTGGTGAAACACAGATAGTCGCGCATCACGAAATTATCAGGATCGGCACTTATGTCGTCATGCCCGGTGTAAAGGTACAAGGTGTCACCCACCACGAGGGGAGCAGGATCAGGCGTGAATTCTGTCTGGCTTATCGGATTCTGCCCTATGGCGGTGAGAGCGACCAGTATGGAGAGCGTTAGAAGCGTACGTTTCATGATTTTTGTGTTAGATTATATATTGTCTTTTACCACAATGAGAGTTGATCAAGGCTTCAGCAGGCGCACGTGATAGATCCCTCCGGTGGAGTTCCCATCTTTGGGAAGGAACTTCACATTCACGTTCTCTTTTCCTTCGATCACTGATGCCGGAAGGGTGTATTCCTCGTCAACAAATTCATTTTTGTTCCATTTGCCTGAATTGTCAACCGATGCGATTACATTGTCATCCACAAGAATGTCGAATGCCTTTCCACCGGTCTCATTACCCCAGTATCTCACTCTCAGCAGAAGTGCGTTCTCCCCGCCCGTAGCCATATTGTAGGACAGATGACCGCCGCTGCTTGCATCGCGCCACGGTTCACCGTTGAAATTACCGCTTGCCGAGTTGCGCTGACTCATACCGTGATCCACTTCAGGTTGCTGCTCACCGGTGTTGACTGCATCAACCGTACGGGCATCAAGAGCCAGTCGCATTTCCTCATCCTTGCGTGCTGTAGTTTGATAAGCGGCATATTCATCGGGCGTCATGGATAGCCAATACACCATGTATCGGCTGTCATGGATTCCGGCGAAAGGCTCCAGCTGCAGGTCGGAATACTTTCCTTCAAAAAGTCCGGGTACTTTATATGTCATTTTCTTGCCCTCGACAGGCTTCATTTTGTTGAGCTTCTTGAGCAGGGCAGATCGCTTGCCGATAAGCAGCGGTGTGTCAAACACCGATACAAGCTGACCGTGGGCGATATGTCCCCAGCGGTGATCATCGGCAACGAGTCCCGGCAGGCCGGCAGCATTGTCGTATTTGGCACCAAGCACGATCGGTCCGCGTACGATGCTGACGTATTGCGGAAGATAATTCAGTTCCTCAAGCTTAACAGTCATAGGCAACTCAAGCTCGATCACATCCCCGTCCGACCATTCTAGGTCAAGGGGGATATACCCCGAAGCGTCGGCTACAGTCTTTAGGTATTTGCCATTGACCTTTACCTTCATGTTATCGCACCAGCCCGGCTTGCGCACACTCATTGTAAAGCGTTTGGGCGTGTCGGTGCCGATTGTGATGCTGCTGCCTTCTTCGGAGGGAAAACCGTTGTTTTGCGTCAGGGTCACGCCCTTTTCCTCCCACGTGAGGCGAGAAGGAATGAACAGGTTGACACGTAAAGTATCTGCCCCCTCACGTGTATAGATGAACTGACCATATTTACCATGGTTTTCCATTCCCGTTCCCACGCAGCACCACATCGCGCTGTTGGGCTGAGAGTACACTCGGTAGTGTCCGGGGCGGGCGGAGGTGAAGTAGACGTAACCGCCATGTTCGGGATGCTGAGTCGAAAGAATGTGATTGTAGAGCGCGCGCTCATAGAAATCAGCGTAGCGGGAGTCGGGATTCATGCGGAAAAGACCCTCGGTCAGCTTCAGCATATTGTTGGTGTTGCATGACTCCGGACCCTCGCGGTCATCTACATAGCTCTTGGCATCTGACGCCGAAGCAAAGTGTTCGCGTCGGCTGTTGCCACCGAACGACAGAGATCGGTTTTTGACCACCGTGTTCCAGAAGAAATCGGCTGTTGAGGCATAATCCCCGTCGCCACTCTCCTCTGCCACGCGCTGAAATCCCACCACCTTAGGCACCTGAGTGTTGGCATGCAGATTATCCAGACGGTCCTCGCCATTATGTAGCGGTTCATAGATGAAACGATGGGTGAACCTGCGCGCTGCATCAAGATATTTCTTATCGCCGGTCAGAGCGTATGCGTCGGCATAGACTTCATTCATTCCTCCGAATTCGTTGCCGAGCATAGCCTCCATCTGACCATCATCGAGATTATCGATCAGCTGAAGACCCCAGTCACAGAAATTCAGGAACAAATTGAGTCCTACTTTCGATCCTGTGTAGACGTAAGCGTCACGAAGACCGGCATACATCTTGTGAACATTGTACCAAGGCACCCAGTATTCCCATATTTTCCCGACGTTACCGGCTTTGATTTCTTTCCAGAGGGCATCACCGTTGGGTACTCCCCCAAGATATCCGTCGTTACGCGCCGCCGCACACATAGCAAGCTGAGAGAGCATATAGTCCATTCTGTCCTTCAGTTCCTGATTGCCTGTTGCGGCATAGTGGATGGCGAGAGCGGAGAGATAATGTCCGCCGACGTGCCCGTCCAGCCCCGCCCAGTTCGGAAAATCTTCCCCTTTGGGTTCAAGTCCGGCTTCCTTAAGGAATGGTGCGAGGAGGCGATCCACGTCGTATTGAAGAAGAGTGTTGACGTTCAGATCCATCGCCTTCTTGAAAGGGCTGTCAAGAAGCTCTACTTCGCTAAGCTTGAACTCTTCCGGATAAAGCACAGTCTGAGCCTCCGTAGTAAAGAGCGCCGAGCCGGCGGCAAGGGCAAATAGCCCGATTGTAAGTTGTTTTATCATTGCAGAAATTTGATAGTATTTCATGGATTGTTTACCTTCACAAATTTACTATAAATCCATCTACTTATCTGCAATTTTCATCCTCAACTCTGTCATTTTCCGTAACAATCTCTTGCCTGAATCAATCAAATACGTTGTTATTTGACACATACGCTATATCTCAACGGGTTACGTTGATCGACGTTTTTTTGCCACCACCCCCCCAATCCTTGATAAAATAAAAAAACACCGCCGTTCAGCCTTTTCGGGCTTCGCGGCGATGTCTTTTTCAGTTATTAAATCAGACTGTAAAAGATATCTTGTTTAGAGGTTCTGCACACGCTGATAGTTCTCTTCGTCACCGAGGTTGTAATAAACGTTACGGAGGTAGACGAGTGCATCGTGCATGTTGTCGGGATCGAGCTGGTAAGCACGCTCCAGGTAGCCGGATGCTTCCTTGAAGAGGGGATTTACCTCTTCGAAGCGTACCTTGTTGTACTCATTCTGATCAAGAGAGCTTGCCTTATCGTCGATAGCGTAAGCCTTGTTGCAGATCTGACGGCCGAGGTTGTACTGGGCCTGAGCAAGGTCGGCATCGATGGCAACTGCCTTGCGGTAAGTCTCTATAGACTCGTCGAGCTGATTCTGGCTCTCCTGGAGAATGCCGAGCACGTTGTAAAGCTGTGCATTGTTGGGATCTGCTGCGATTGCGTCCTTAAGCATCGAAAGTGCCTCGTCATACTTGCCTGCCTCGATCTTTCCGTTGATCATCAGCTGGAGATACTTCGAATCCTCGCTGCCATAGAGAGGATATGCCTCTTCCGAAAGAGCGAACACCTTATCATTGTTGTGGAGCTGAGCAGCTACGCTGATTGCATAGTCGTAGAGATTCTTTTTGGTATAACCCATCGACTTTGCGCGCTCAAACGAAGCCAGTGCCTTTTCCAGATCATCAGCCTGCCATGCGGCAAGTGCCTGATTGTACGCGATCTCGCAGCGCACGGTGTCAGGAAGAGCCTGAGGAGCGTTCTTTCCAAGTACGGGATCGGAAGGAAGATTGAGGTAGAGTTCCCAAGCGTCGTATGCGCCATTGTAGTCCTGTGCTTCCCAGAACCATACGCCTGCAGTGTTGAGGTCATTGTAGTGCGAGGTCACCTGCTTGATGATGTCCTTAGAGTATTTGGTTTTAACCTTACCCTTAGCGTCAGCCACACTGTCGAGGGGAAGAGCCTTGAGCATGTAGCCCATACCGTCAACAAGCGCCGATGCCGCAAATTTCTTGTCGAAATCCTGACCGAGAATCGACTTCTCGTAATTCTTGTCGTACGCGGTCACACCGGCTTTACCGGCTACGTACCAAGTGAGAGCTTCATTGGCGCTCTCGGGGTTGGTTAACGCCGGCTGAATAGCCTTCAGGGCGGCGGCGTAGTCAGGTGTGGAACCCTTGATTGCGCGCTCGGTGTCCTTGACTACCGACATCTGCGCCGATGCGGCGATACCCACGGTGAGGGCAAGAGCCACGATACTTACCTTTTTCATAATCGTTTAATATTAGGTTTAAGTTTATTTATTTTCAACTCGCATATCGGGAGAAAGAGAGATCATTGATCGTCCTCTTCAGAATCAGCATCAAGCGTGTCATCGCTCTCCACCTCGTCCTCCTCAAGCTCGATGTCAATATCTATTTCATCTGCCTCGGGAGCGTTGTCGGAAGCTTCGATCGCTGCCAGATCCTCAGCTGAAAGCTCCACCTCTTCGGTTTCTTCTTCCGGGTCGGTATCCACACAGCATACTGATGCTATCACATCGTTACGCTTCTCGAGGTTGATCAGACGTACGCCCTGAGTCGCACGACCCATTACGCGGAGATCAGCGCACTTGATGCGGAGAGTGATGCCAGAACGGTTGATGATCACAAGATCGTTGTCATCGTTCACACTCTTGATCGCCACGAGGTTTCCG
This sequence comes from uncultured Bacteroidales bacterium, assembly GCA_947176235.1. GTDB lineage: Bacteria > Bacteroidota > Bacteroidia > Bacteroidales > Muribaculaceae > CAMWPM01. The sequence goes on from CAMWPM010000003.1 coordinate 39,116, forward strand.
GTCTTATCGGTCACATTGAGCGTACGCACACCCTTACCGCCGCGGTTGGTCACACGATAGGCATCAAGAAGCGTTCGTTTGCCATACCCGCGTTCGGAGATTACCATAACGGTGTTCTCGGTATCCTCCTTCATGGCGATCATACCTACCACGCAATCATCATCTCCGTCGAGCGTCATGCCACGCACACCGGTGCTGACACGTCCCATCTGACGAAGCTTAGACTCATGGAAGCGGATAGCCCGACCATGACTGTTGGCAAGGATAATCTCACTGTTACCGTCGGTGAGCTCGACGCTCACAAGTTGATCATCCTCACGGATAAGGATAGCCTTGACGCCGTTGGCAGCAACCGAACTTGAATAGTCTACGAGACGGGTCTTCTTCACGATGCCCTGACGGGTGGCAAACACAAGATTGAGCGACGTGTCCTTGATGTCACGCACTTTAATTACGGCGTTGATCGCATCGTCTGCATCAATATTAAGCAAGTTCTGGATTGCACGGCCTTTCGTGTTCTTCGCTCCTTCTGGAATGTCATACACCTTCAGTCGGTAGTGGAGGCCCTTGCGGGTGAAGAAGAGCAGATTATTGTGCATCGAAGCCGGATAGATGTATTCGATGAAGTCCTCGTCGCGGGTGTTGCTGCCGCGTGAACCCACACCACCGCGAGCCTGTGCACGGAATTCGCTGAGGGGCGTGCGTTTGATGTAGCCGCGGTGACTGATCGTGATGATCATCTCATCGTCGGCGTAGAAATCCTCGGCATTGAAGTCGCCGGCAACGTAGTCTATTTCAGTACGTCGGGCGTCGCCATATTTGTCGCGCACCTCTATAAGCTCGTCTTTGATGACATTGCGGCACACCTGCTCGTCATTGAGAATAGATTCAAGTCGGGCGATCTCATGCTCGATTTCCTCGAAGTCGGCACGCAGACGATCCTGTTCCAGTCCGGTGAGCGCCTTAAGTCGCATGTCGACGATGGCTGCTGTCTGGGCATCTGTAAGCTCGAACCGCTGTGACAATGCTTCGCGGGCAGCTTCTGTCGAGTCTGATCCGCGGATAATTGCTATCACTTCGTCAATATTCTGCGACGCGATGATCAGTCCTTCAAGAATGTGGGCGCGTTCCTGCGCCTTATTGAGTTCGAAGCGGGTGCGACGGGTCACCACTTCATGACGATGGTCGATGAATGCCTGGAGCAGTTCCTTAAGATTTAGCGTCTGCGGACGTCCGTTGACGAGAGCTACATTGTTGACGCTGAACGATGCCTGCATCTGCGTCATCTTGTAGAGCTTGTTCAGCACCACATTGGCATTGGCGTCCGAACGGAGCTTTATCACGATACGCATTCCCTTGTAATCGCTCTCATCGTTGAGGTCGGCTATACCGTCGATCTTCTTTTCCTTGACCAGATTTGCGATATACTTGATCAGATCGGCTTTGATTACATTGTAGGGAATTTCCTTCACCACGATCACGTCATGATCCTTCTCATTCTCGATCTCAGCCTTGGCACGGATAAGTATTCGTCCGCGTCCGGTCTCGAATGCCTCCTTCACGCCGGCATATCCGTAAATGATGCCCCCTGTGGGGAAGTCTGGAGCCGTGATATGCTGCATCAGCTCGGGAATTGTCAGTTCGGGATTGTCAATGAGCGCGAGAGTGGCGTTGATCGATTCGGTGAGGTTGTGGGGAGGCATATTTGTCGCCATACCCACAGCGATGCCGGAAGCGCCGTTGACAAGGAGATTGGGGAAGCGGGTGGGAAGCACCACAGGCTCCTTGCGCGAGTTATCATAGTTAGGCTGGAAATCCACCGTATCCGAATCGATGTCGGTTAGCATTTCTTCACCCATACGTTCAAGTCTTACCTCTGTGTAACGCATTGCTGCCGGGGAGTCACCGTCGATCGATCCGAAGTTACCATGACCGTCGACAAGTGTATAGCGAAGTGCCCATGGCTGAGCCAGACGCACCACAGTTCCATAAATTGAGGAGTCGCCGTGGGGGTGATATTTACCCATCACTTCTCCCACACAGTTAGCGGCTTTCTTATGAGGGTGATTGGAAGTGTTGCCCATCTCGTTCATGCCGTAGAGCACACGGCGATGCACGGGCTTGAGACCATCGCGCACATCAGGAAGCGCACGCGACACGATCACCGACATCGAATAGTCGATGTAGGCGGATCTCATTTCATTTTCAATGTTAATTTTTAAAATGCGATCTTCTTCGAGCATGATTGTATTTTAATTGTAACTTAGTCAGTTAGGCAAAATTACGCACAGAAATGTGCTACCCGTGTCAACCAAAAAGCGGTTTCCGAGTGTTAAATAATCGTACAAAGATAGTAATTTTCCATGAATATTTAGTAATTTTGACTACGATAAAATCGTGACATATCCATTTTTTGGCACGATTATTGCTTTCAATCCTTTGGAGCGGATTCCGACGCCATGCCGTCGGGAGTTTTTTCACTCTCTCCGTCTTAACTAACATAAAAACTGATTAACACTTATGGATATCGTTTACACCCCGGCTTTCAAGGCTGCGCTTGAGGATTGTCAGCGCGAGGCGTTCAAGCACAACAATGCAGTCGTCACTCCCGCACACTTCCTGCTGGCTCTGCTGCGCGACATTGAGAGCCGACCGTTCCACATGGTCGAAAAGACCGCTCACGACATCTCGGCGTATCAGCTCGTGCAAGGGCTGGAAGAGTACCTCTACAGCCTCGGGCAGGACACCGTCACTGAAATTTCGATCAGCGATGTCGCCAACCGTATAGTAAAGCTCAGCGGTCTGGAATCACGCCTCATGCGAAGCGATGTGGTGGACGTGGAGCATCTTCTACTCGCCATCTTCCACAACACGGAAGTGCAGCAGACGCCATATCTGCGTCCGTTCATCGAAGCTGGCGTCAACTATCGCTCCCTCGCCCAACTCCTCACCGACGCTGCCGTAGGCGGTTCCCGCCCACGCTCCGTTGAACCGGCGGAAACGCCTGAGGATTCAGCAGGTTATTCCGACGGGTACGATGATGACGATGATGATGACACCGCCGAACCCGGACGCCATAGTTCGCAGCCGCAACAGCCGGCAGGCAGAAAAGGATCACGAAAGAGCGACACCCCTGCTCTCGACCGTTACGGCAACGACATGACACGTGCCGCCGAGGAAGGCAGGCTCGACCCCGTCATCGGACGTGACAAGGAGATCGAGCGTCTCGCACAGATTCTCAGCCGTCGCAAGAAGAACAATCCCGTGCTCATCGGTGAGCCCGGTGTGGGCAAATCGGCTATCGTCGAGGGGCTTGCCCTTCGCATCGTGCAACGTCAGGTGTCACGCATCCTCTTCGACAAGCGCGTCATCTCTCTCGACATGGCATCGATTGTGGCCGGCACGAAATATCGCGGACAATTCGAGGAACGCATAAAAGCCATTCTCAACGAACTCACCAAAAATCCTGATATTATCCTTTTTATCGACGAAATCCACACTATCGTCGGTGCAGGTAACACTCAGGGAAGCATGGATGCTGCCAACCTTCTTAAGCCGGCGCTGGCGAGAGGGGAAGTGCAATGCATCGGCGCCACCACACTTGACGAATATCGAAAGAACATCGAAAAGGATGGAGCGCTTGAGCGTCGATTCCAGAAGGTGATGGTAGAACCGACCTCCGCCGAAGAGACACTCCAGATTCTCAACAACATAAAGGAAAAGTACGAGAACCATCACAACGTCACCTACACCCCCGAAGCACTTCGCGCATGTGTCACTCTCACCGAGCGTTACATCAGCGACCGAAATTTCCCCGACAAGGCGATCGACGCTCTCGACGAGGCTGGTTCGCGCGTCCACGTGATTAACATTTCAGTGCCTCGTGAAATCGAGGAACTGGAGGAACAGATCGTTGAAGCCGACGCCGCCAAAACAAAGGCTGCCGATGCTCAGGACTTCGAGAAGGCTGCCTCACTCCGCGACCGCGTCAATGAACTTCGCAAGAAACTTGCCGATGCAAAGCAGCAGTGGTCGAGCAAACTCGACACTCAGCGTGAGACAGTCGACGAGGAAAAAGTGGCTGAGGTCGTGGCTATGATGACCGGAGTCCCCGTACAGCGTATCGCTCAGGCTGAGGGAAGTCGTCTGCGCGAGATGGCTCCCGTGCTTAAGTCGAAAATTATCGGACAGGACAACGCTATTGATAAAATTGTCAAGGCGATTCAGCGCAACCGTCTCGGGCTTAAGGATCCAAACAAGCCCATCGGCACATTCATGTTCCTCGGTCCGACAGGTGTCGGCAAGACACACCTTGCCAAGGAGCTTGCCCGCTATCTCTTCGACTCCGATGATACCCTTATCCGTGTCGACATGAGCGAGTTCATGGAGAAATTCACCGTGTCCCGACTTGTTGGAGCGCCTCCCGGCTATGTAGGATACGAAGAGGGTGGCGAACTGACAGAAAAGGTGCGTCGTCGTCCCTACTCCGTAGTGCTGCTCGACGAGATCGAGAAGGCCCATCCCGACGTGTTCAATCTCCTGCTGCAGGTGATGGACGAAGGTCGTCTTACCGACAGTCTCGGACGGCGTATCGACTTCAAGAACACCCTGATTATCATGACCTCCAATATCGGCACGCGCCAACTTAAAGACTTCGGTTCGGGCGTTGGATTCCAGACCCGTGAAAGCGATATCGCCTATAATCACAGCGTTCTGCAGAAGGCACTTAGCAAGGCATTTGCACCGGAGTTCCTCAACCGCGTCGACGACATCATCATGTTTGATTCTCTTGACAAGGAATCGATATTCCGCATCATTGACATCGAACTTGCCGGATTCTACCACCGCATGGCAGCCATCGGCTACGATGTCAGCATCTCTCCCGCCGCCAAGGAATTTATCGCCGGCAAGGGGTACGACGCTCAGTATGGTGCCCGCCCGCTCAAACGTGCAATCCAGAAATACCTGGAGGACGAGCTCGCCGACCTGATCATGGATTCAAAACTGATGCCCGGCGACACTCTTGAAGTTGACTACGACGCAGAGGCAGACAAAATCATCACTTCGATCGCCCATCCGGATCCCGCAGTGCTCGAGCTCCTCACCAGAGAAAAGAACCGTAAGGAGACCGACGACCAATCCGACACTCCGACCGACGACTCCGACCGCCCTGAAAGCAAGGAGCAAAACAAGGAGGAATCATCCGCCGACTGACAAAAAGTCAGCATCCCGGCACCTGGATGCAACTCACTTTAACTTTATTTATCAAAAAATGCCACGTCAGGAGATGTGGCATTTCTTTTGCTGATTGTTATTATCAGTAGAAAGGTCTGCCACCGGGCTGACCGTATGCATCAGAATTATTATTAAACCTATATAACTTAAACTATGGCAACAAAACAAGGCACAATCGGTGTAACTACCGACAACATTTTTCCCGTCATAAAGAAATTTCTTTATAGCGACAACGAAATCTTTCTCCGTGAGCTCGTCAGCAATGCTATCGACGCTACCCAGAAGCTGAAAACTCTTTCGTCGTTCGGCGACTTCAAGGGCGATCTCGGAGAGATGAACGTGCGCGTCACCATCGACAAAAAAGCCGGTACCCTTACCGTTTCCGATCATGGTATCGGTATGACTGCCGACGATATCGAGAAATACATCAACCAGATTGCATTCTCCGGAGCCGAAGAATTCCTTGAAAAATACAAGAACGACGCCAACGCCATCATCGGACACTTCGGTCTCGGCTTCTATTCGGCATTCATGGTCGCAAAGAAGGTGGAAATCCGCTCCCTTTCCTACAAGGAAGGCGCTGAAGCAGTGAAATGGGAATGTGACGGCTCCCCTGCCTTCACCATGGAGACTATCGACAAGAAAGAGCGCGGTACCGACGTGATCCTTTACATCGATGACGAAAACAAGGAATTTCTTGAGCAGAGCCGTATCGACTCGCTGCTGCGCAAATATTGCCGCTTCCTCCCCGTCCCTGTCATCTCCGGCAAGGAACAGGAATGGAAGGATGGCAAGTATGTCGACACCGACAAGGACAAGATAATCAACATCACTGAGCCGGCGTGGACCAAGAAGCCTGCCGATCTCACTGATCAGGATTACCTCAACTTCTACCACGAGCTTTATCCCGGTCAGGACGATCCCCTCTTCTGGATCCACCTCAATGTCGACTATCCTTTCACACTCACCGGCATCCTGTTCTTCCCAAAGATCAAGAATAACATCGAGGTCACCAAAAACCGCATCCAGCTCTATAGCAATCAGGTCTTTGTCACGGACTCTATTGAAGGCGTGGTGCCTGACTTCATGATGCTTCTGCAAGGTGTGATTGATTCACCCGATATCCCTCTCAATGTAAGCCGCAGCTATCTGCAGAGCGATTCGGCGGTGAAAAAGATCTCGGGCTACATCACAAAGAAAGTTGCTTCGCGTCTCGACGAAATTTTCCGTAACGACCGCCCGGAGTACGAGCAGAAGTGGAACGACATCAAGATTTTCATCGAGTACGGCATGCTGACCGACGACAAATTCCGCGACGCTGCCATGAAATTTGTGCTCGTGATGGATACCGAGAAAAAATACTACACCCTTGAGGAATACCGCACTCTCATCGAGCCTGAGCAGACCGACAAGGATGGCAACGTGGTTTATCTCTACACCACCGATCCCACCGCTCAGTTCAACTACATCAAGGCTGCCAACAATCGCGGCTATAATGTACTTGTGATGGACGGGCAGCTTGAAAGTCACTTCATCGGTATGCTTGAATCCACGATCGAAAAGTCACGTTTCGTCCGTGTCGACAGCGACATCATTGACAATCTCGTTCCTAAGTCTGACAAAAAGGAAGTGGATCTTGCAGCTATTGACCGTAATATCCTTACCGGCATGTTCCGTTCCCAACTTCCCGAGGTGAAGGACGCCAACATTCTCGTCACCTTCGAGGCGATGAAGGCTGAGGATGCGCCTGTGATGATCACCCAGAACGAGTACATGCGCCGAATGAAGGAAATGGCGGCTCTCCAGCCCGGCATGAACTTCTACGGCGAACTGCCTGACAGCTACAATCTCATTGTCAACACCGAGAATCCCATCATCCGCCGTATCACCGAAGAAGCCAATAAAGCTCTCGAACCTTCCGTGAAACCCCTTGAGGAGACTATCGACTCGCGCAACGCTGAGATTTCTGCTCTCCGCTCCGCCTCCAAGGACGGCAAGATGAGTGATGAGGATTCTGCCAAGTCTCGTGATCTTGAGGCTGAAGTATCAAAAGCACGTGACGAGGAGTCGAAACTCACTTCCGATTATGCTTCCAAGCAGCCCGTGGTGCGTCAGCTTATTGACCTCGCCCTTCTCGGCAACGGGCTCCTCCGTGGCGAGGATCTGAGCAACTTCATCCATCGCTCGGTTGAGCTTCTGAAATAAATGGATATTTGAAAAGTCGGCGCAGGTAGTAACCGGTCGGTAATGACCCTGCTCCACCCTATGCAATATTTTTAAAGACGATGTATCGGAATCCGGTACATCGTCTTTTTTTACACATAGGTCAAAAAAGTGACCGCGTGAATCCCTAAGTTTCTGCTTTTTTTACTATTTTTGCACGAAAATGTAATCTTACAATAATGGCAACGGAACTTAAAGAACTGACAAAACGTAGCGAAAACTATTCGCAATGGTATAACGAACTGGTAGTCAAGGCTGATCTTGCAGAGCAGTCAGCCGTGCGTGGCTGTATGGTCATCAAGCCCTACGGCTATGCTATCTGGGAGAAAATGCAGCATACTCTCGACGAGATGTTTAAGGCTACCGGCGTGCAGAACGCCTATTTTCCCCTTCTCATCCCCAAGTCATTCCTCTGCCGTGAAGCTGAGCACGTCGAAGGCTTTGCCAAGGAATGTGCCGTGGTGACCCACTATCGACTTAAGAATGATCCCGACGGCAACGGCGTTGTTGTCGACCCTGAGGCACGCCTCGAAGAAGAGCTTATCGTCCGCCCCACTTCCGAGACCATAATCTGGGGTACCTATAAGAATTGGATACACTCCTATCGTGACCTCCCTCTGCTCATCAATCAGTGGGCTAACGTGATGCGCTGGGAAATGCGCACCCGCATGTTCCTCCGCACCGCGGAATTCCTCTGGCAGGAAGGTCACTGTGCCCACACCACTGCCGAAGAAAGCGAAGCACGCACCGTACAGATGATCAATCTCTACGCCGACTTCGCCGAGAAGTACATGGCAATGCCTGTGATCCGTGGCGTGAAATCAGCCAACGAACGTTTCGCCGGCGCCCTCAACACCTACACTATCGAAGCTATGATGCAGGACGGCAAGGCACTCCAGTCAGGCACCAGCCATAACCTCGGACAGAACTTCGCCAAAGCATTTGACGTGACGTTTGTCAACAAGGAGAACAAGCCGGAGTACGTCTGGGCAAACTCCTGGGGTGTGTCTACCCGACTCATGGGTGCCCTCATCATGAGCCACAGCGATGACAATGGACTGGTGCTACCTCCCCGTCTCGCCCCCATTCAGGTCGTGATCGTACCCATCTACAAAAATTCAGATCAGCTTGCCGAAGTCTCGAAAGTGGTCAATCCCATCGTCGATCAGCTTCGTGGGATGGACATCAGCGTTAAATATGACGATTCCGAGAACAAGCGACCCGGCTTCAAATTTGCCGACTACGAGCTCAAGGGTGTGCCCGTCCGTCTCGCTCTCGGAGCACGTGACCTCGCCAACGGTACGGTTGAGGTTATGCGCCGTGACACCCTCGAAAAGACTGTCGTTCCCCTCGAAGGTATCGCAGATTACGTCAAGAAACTCCTCGACGACATTCAGGACAACATCTACCGCAAGGCTCTTCGCCATCGCGAGGAGATGACCCGCACGGTCGAGACCTACGACGAATTTAAGGAGGAAATCGAGAAGGGTGGATTTATCCTTGCCCATTGGGACGGCACTCCCGAGACCGAAGAGAAGATCAAAGAAGAGACGAAGGCTACCATCCGATGCATCCCTCTGGAGGGCGACAAGACTCCTGGTAAATGTATGGTGACTGGTCGTCCATCGGCTCAGCGCGTAATCTTCGCACGTAATTATTAATATCCCCGTCGAGCGTAATGGCTGCTTTCCCTCCTTTCCAGACGATCCGGCATCAGGCTCCGGAGCAACCGGTCATTGCCATCGTGATTCCTTGCTACAACGAGGAAGCAGCCCTGCCCTACACCGCCGAAAAGGTATCGGGTCTCATAGATGGACTGGTTGCCGATGGACTTATATCCCCCGATAGCTACATGCTCTGCGTCAATGACGGCAGCCGCGACAACACTTGGAATGTAATAACCCGGCTCCACGAGGCTAATCCGCGTGGAGTCAAGGGCATTTCACTCGCCCACAACCGCGGTCACCAGAACGCCCTTCTCGCAGGACTGATGACAGCCATGGATCACTGTGACGCCGCCATCTCTATTGATGCCGACCTTCAGGATGATCCGCAGGCAATCAGGCTGATGGTCGAGCGCTTCCGCGAAGGCTGCGAGATCGTCTACGGCGTAAGAAGTTCCCGCGCCACCGACACAGCTTTCAAGCGTATCACAGCCCATGCTTTCTATTCTTTCCAGAATAAGATGGGACTGGAGACAATCTATGACCATGCCGACTACCGGCTGATGAGTGACCGCGCGCTTCATCTGTTGAGCCAGTACGGAGAGAGCAACCTCTTTCTCCGTGGCATCATTCCTCAGATCGGTCTGCGCACCGACATCGTTACCTACGAGCGTCATTCGCGCGTGGCTGGCGAGTCAAAATATCCCCTTGCCAAGATGCTGAGCTTCTCCATTGACGGCATCACTTCATTCTCGGCGCGCCCGATGCGATGGATCTTCATCACAGGTCTGATTCTGCTGATTGTCGATCTTTTTGTGGCAGCCTACGTCATCGGATCGCTCTTCTTCCGTGAGCCCGTCTCCGGATGGGTTTCAATCATGCTTTCGGTATGGTTTCTCGGTAGTCTGATTCTTATGTCGATAGGTATTGTCGGCGAATATATCGGCAAGATTTTTATTGAAGTCAAACACCGTCCGCGCTTTGCAATCGCCGAGACTCTGCTTGACTGACCGCACTTATCTCTCATCCATTCTAATTCCGTTTCTCTACTCTGACTCCTTTTCCCTCTCCCCCTCCGACGATAATGAAGATATTCACCACATCCGAGATAAAGGCGATCGAACGCTACACGATGGAGACCGAGCACATCACTTCGCTCGATCTCATAGAGCGTGCTGCTGAGGCGATCGCAAGCGAGATAATGTCGCGCTGGCGTCCGGGACGACCTATCACCATCTTTGCAGGTCAAGGTAACAACGGCGCCGATGCACTTACAGTGGGAAGTCTGCTGATAGCACAGGGTTACACCCCCCGCATCATTCTTTTCAACATCAACGGCAACCGCCTATCACCTGAGTGCAAGGCATGCCGCGATGCAATCATCTCGACCGGTTACACCTATTTTACGGAGGTTATCAATAAGTTTCAGATGCCCGAACTTACCCGTCACGACGTAGTGATCGACGGTCTGTTCGGCACCGGACTCAGTGCGCCCCTCGAAGGAGGCTTCGTCTCACTCGTCGGCGCAATCAATGAATCGAAAGCAACGGTCGTATCCATCGACATCCCTTCTGGACTGAGCGGCGACTGGAACCCGCGCACGCTGCGTCGCAACGTTATCCGCGCCCACCTCACCCTCGCCATCCAGTTTCCCCACCTTTGTTTCTTTCTCCCCGACTATGCCGATCTGGTGGGCGAATGGAAGATCATCGACATCGGCTTGAGTGCTGATGCTGTTGCCTCCACTCCTTCTCAGTTCTATCTTGTCGAGCAGGATGATGTGCGTCGCATCCTTCGCCGACGCCGCAATTTTTCTTCAAAAGCTGACTACGGATCCGCACTTCTCTATGCCGGCACCTATGGCATGATGGGAGCGGCAGTGATGGCGGCAAGAGGGGCGTTGCGTTCAGGTGTGGGCAAACTCACTGTAAGCTCTCCGATGTGCGGCTACCAGGTGCTTCAGTCCGCCGTGCCGGAAGCACTCTATCAGTTTATCAACAACGACGCCACTATCAACGAGATGCGCCCGCGTCATCTCTATGATTCCATAGCCATCGGACCCGGTATCGGAACAGCCGACGTGACAGTGAAAGCCCTTGAGGATTTCCTTATATCAGCCACAAAGCCCGTCATTCTCGACGCCGATGCCCTCAACTGTATGGCTCTTAAGCCCTCGATGCTCTCCTCCCTGCCGGTTTTGTCAATTCTCACGCCGCATGAAGGCGAATTTGACCGCCTGTTCGGACAGCAGCCTTCGGGTGAGGCGCGTCTGCGCAAGGCTCTGGAGATGGCTCGCTACTACAATATCATTATTGTGCTCAAGGGGCACTACACAGCCATCGTCCGACCCGACGAAAAAATCTACTTTAATTCGTCTGGCTCCCCCGCGCTTGCCACAGCCGGAAGCGGCGACGTCCTCACCGGTATCCTCGTCTCACTCATGGCTCAGAATTATCCGCCGGAACATGCCACCCTCATGGCTGTCTTCATTCACGGTGTGGCAGGCGAGATGGCGGCAGAAACTCACGGAGAATACGGTGTGGTGGCATCTGACATCGCCGACAACGTGGGACGCGCTATAAAGGAAATGCTTGCAGGCAAATAGTATTATCAATCCCATAATCCCTCCCGAACAATCTGATATGAACATCCCCGCAATAGCCCTTGCCACTATGGTCCTGGCAGTGTCAGCCTCACCGGCTCTCTCCGGGCAGACCACCCAGAGGCTCTCTGCCACGAAAGCTAATGATTACGGTGTCGTCTACACCCTTCCCTCCACTGCCATCGATGTCACATTTGAAATCGAGAAAATCACCCGCACCCACGGAGAGTTCTATAAGTACGCCAAGCGGATTCTTAACGTCAACGATCCTATAGTCGAGGATTCGGAGGAGTATAGCTTGAAGAGCATTTTACTGTCCACTCACGGTGTGCCTAACCCTGACGAGCGCTACCTTGTAAAGTTCAGCCCCGGATCCTCCATCTTCATGTTGCTGAACGACTCCGACATTCCGCTTGCCATCAACACAGAGCGCACTTACGAACCGGATAAACCAGAACTGCCTGAAGCAGTTGAGCCTGAGCCCTCCCCGCTCCAGAGTCCGGCGGCACGACAGGTCGTCACTGCCGAAATGCTCCAGAGTCAGTCATCGCTCAAGCGTGCCCAGCTTGCAGCCGAACAGCTCTATGCCCTCCGACAGTCCCGTTCCGATCTCCTTACCGGACAGGCGGACCAGATGCCCCCCGACGGTCAGGCAATGAAGATAATTATGGACAACATTAATGCTCAGGAAGCCGCCCTTACTGCCATGTTTGTGGGAACCGAGCAACGATCCACAGAGGTCATAACAATTTCCGTTCTTCCCGGCGATTCTGATTTCACAGATCGCGTTATCGCTCGCATATCACCTGTGGACGGACTTGTATCGGCTGACGATCTTTCCGGTGTTCCCGTCTATATGTCCTATACTATCAAGTCACGGGGAGAATACCCTGTCAATGAAAAAGGTGTACAGCTCTCTTTCCCAAAGAATGGTCTCGCCTACTGTATCCCCGGCACTGCCGAAGTCTCCGTTTCATTCGAGGGCAACCAGGAAGCCTCCGCCACATTTGACGTCGCACAGGCTGGAATTGTTTACGGACTCAACCCCGGATCTTTCACCCACAAGCGCGAACCCCTCTACCTCATTCTCGATCCCGCCACTGGTGCAGCCATCGAGATTGGAGCAGCTCCCGTCTCGAAGTAATTCCTGAATACAATATAAGAGCAATTACCCAAGACATTATAAGCAATTCCTAATGGCATAAAAATATGAAGAGGAGCGATATCAATTGATATCGCTCCTCTTCATATTTTTATGTTGAATTGTAATAATCTTTACTTCTCGATTTCCTTAAAGTAACGGTAAGTCGACACCTTAAGCTCAGCACACGCAGGTTCGTCGGCTGCTATTATCGCGTCCGGATGGAGTTGTAGGGCTGTGATGGGCCACATTTGCGATACAGCACCCTCAACGCCATGCTGGAGAGCAACAGCCTTATTATGACCGTTGACAATCAGAAGTACCGTGCGGGCGTCGGTGATAGTCCCCACTCCCACGGTCAGAGCCGTCTTCGGCACGAGGTCGATGTTGTTGTCGAAGAAGCGGGAGTTTGCTATGATGGTATCGTGAGTGAGCACTGCGCGACGTGTACGCGACTGAAGTGACGAACCGGGCTCGTTGAAGGCGATATGACCGTCCTGACCCACTCCTCCGAGGAAGAGGTCGATTCCGCCCGCAGCCTTGATTTTTTCCTCATAGTTCTTGCATTCGGCTTCAATGTCCTCGGCATTTCCGTTGAGTATGTTCACCTGTTCGGCAGGTATGTCGATATGACTGAAGAAATTGGTCCACATGAACGAATGATAGCTCTCGGGGTGTGACTCCGCAAGATCGCAGTATTCATCCATATTGAATGTAATTACATGTTTGAACGTTACTTTCCCCTCCTTGTTAAGGCGGATAAGTTCACGGTACATTCCTAACGGAGAACTGCCGGTGGGCAGACCGAGCACAAAAGGATGTTCGGCAGTAGGAGCGGCGGCGTTGATGCGGTCGGCTACGTACTGAGCCACCCATGCCGAGACGTCGGCATAATTGTCTTTGATAATCAGTCGCATGATTTTTTAAATTTTGGATGAATATTTTGGTTGTTAGACTTCTGTGTTTTTATCGACCTTATCCTTATCCATTTCCTGCTTTTTCTCCTTGAAGGATGCGATCAAACCGGGAACGAAAAGGATGTAGGCACAAGCTGCAACCACTGCAAGGAATACAAATCCTACAAGAATAAGCGCCTTGCGAGGCTTTGAAGCTTTCACGGGGACTGTTGACGGCTGAACCACGGCAAACACCGGTGTGCTCTCCTGCACCTTGGCTTCTGCCATCTTCACCTGCTGCGCCGTGTTGTTGTAGAGGCTGAAAGCAAGCTGGCTCTCGTTCTGCAGTCGTTCAAGTTCGATGGATGCCGAACGTGTGGAAAGACCCTGATTTCGGTCGGCAGCCGTAGCATATTTCCGTTGAGCCTTATAGTATTCTTCCCGGGCCTCGTCATTGATCTTTCTGGCATATTCAAGATCCGAACGTGCTTTCTCTGTGCGGTAGGTCTTTATGTAATCCTGAAGGCGCAGGGTCACCGTGTCGACGAGAGCAGTTGCCGCTACGGCATCCTGCATGGTGGCGGAGAGAGTCACAACCTGAGTCTTTGTGTCAACATTCACACCAACTCTCTGATTCAGTGCTTCCACAAGCAGCGTCTGTTCAGCCGTAAGGTGGTTGGGATTGATCGTTCCGTCTCCCTCTTCCTCTTTATCAGCAAAGATTGACTTTATGCCACCTATTATCATACCGGGAGCACCGGTGATGAATCCCCACCAGGGTGACGAGGTGTGGTCATTGAGGATTGTTTCTACAGTCGCACTGTCAGTATCCTCGATATTTGTCGGGAGCTCCACGGAGAGAAGCCCGACAGCGAATGGTACCGATGAGACAATATCGGGATAAAGTTCGGGATACACGGCATCAACTCCGCTGCTTTGGTTGAGATTAACCCCCGCCATCGAGGCAAGCGCCGCAAGTCCACCCGAGCCTCCGCTCTTTGCTGAGCCAAGCTCAGGTGCAAGCTTCACGGTGGCAGTGAATTCCTTAGGTATGCTGAACGCTACTACCAGACCGATTACTGCACCCCATATCGCCCATTTGACAATGAAGCGGCGGGAATCCCATAGTTTTGATGCAAGTTCGAGGAGATCAATCTCCTGCTCTTCCTCAGCCTGACTTACAGGCAGATCGCGATTTTCCTGAGTCATGGCTGTTATTTTACGAGATTAGTAATTGCTGCGGCTGTCGTTCCGAGTGAAGCGGCACTCGTACCGATAGCAAGCCATTCGGCAAGCGATATCTTGTTTCCTTTCTGTTTCGACGGCACGATGATCTGGCATCCCGGTTCGATCTTCGCGTTCTTACCCTTCGCCACCGTTCCGTTCATATATACTACGAATGCCTTACCCTTATTGGCTTGCGTGCCGTAGCCACCTGCCTGATTCACATAGTATTTGAGTTTCTTGCCGGGAGTGTAGACCACAGTGTTCGGGAAAAGCACGTCACCCTGAATCCTGACAGTGTTTACCAGTTCGGGAACGAATAGTCGGTCGCCGTCCTGAAGCACTACATCCTCCGGTCCACCCGGATTAGCAAGGGCTGCCTCAAGATCAATACCGACTTTATAGAAGTCGGAAGTCATGATTTTCTCGACCGAAATCGAGTCACTGCCGGCACTCTGACGCGCCAGTTTGATTGCCTCGTCACGCGCAGCAATCTCATCATCTGTCAGTCGGCGCTGCAGATGCGCACCCTTCGGGTAAGCATATTTACTTATTCCTCCCGCACGCTTCACCAGATCGCTCATTCGCTCCGAGCGTCTCTCAAGCGTGTAGCTTCCTGTGAAAGGAACCTCGCCGTCGATTGTCACTCGTCGCTGGGGAACGTAGCCCGGCGAGCGACGCACGTCCACAATATCGTACGGTTCAAGTTCAAATCCCTTGTTGCTGTCCACCACCAGTCCGTTTTTAGCTTCGAGGACGTAGTCCTGCGAAATCATTTCCCCGAGTGTTGTGGCATTGGGATCGATGATTCGACGTGACACGTTGATTCTCACTTCCGAGGCACCGGGAGCAAAGCCGCCTGCCTGAACGATGAGGTCTTCTACCGTCATGTGTTCGCCGTAAGTATAATATCCCGGGATCTGCACCTCGCCGAGAATCTGCACGTCACCCTTCGGTTCGATGTCGAGGACTGACGAAATCATAAGAATATCATTCTTTTTCAGTTCGATGTCGGCTTCGGTTCCTGCCATGATCGATGCGAGATTGATTCCCAACACTTCCATTGTCAAGTCATCATTCTCTCTTAGGAGCTGTGCGCGGTTCATGAATGCATCTTCAAGAAGTCCGTCCGCACGACGTATGAGATCGCCCACAGTTTTTACGTCATATCCGAGCGCATAGAATCCGGGACGGAAAACCGATCCTCGCACTTCCACACGGTTGTCATAACGCTCAAGAGCCTCACCGATTGTCACCACATCTCCGTCATCGAGGCGGGCAGTCTCGAAATCTGCCTCGTCAACCACTGTCACATTATGGGTGCCTCCACTGACGCGGTCAATATTCACACGGTCGGGAAATGCGTTGGCGGTAAATCCTCCGGCATAGTTGAGAAGGTCGGCAACAGTCTCCCCGCGCTTCACCTCGTATGCCATCGGACGTTTCACTTCGCCTTCGATATTCACGATTCTGTCGTAAGCCGGAACAATGATCACGTCACCCTCCTGAAGGCGTACGTCTGTCGATTTCTTACCCTTGAAGATATAATCATACAGATCTGACGATGAAATCTTTTTGCCGTTGCGCATCACCTCGATCGAGCGGAGCGTACCGGCATCGGTTGTTCCGCCGGCACGATAAAGGGCGTGGAACAGAGTTGAGAACGGTGATATTCTGTACGTTCCGGGCGTCATCACCTCACCCATGATATCAACCTGAATCGTGCGTACCTGACCCAGCGTCAGTGAAATATCGCTTCCCGAGCCTGCCACATCCTCGTATTTCGAAGCAAACATGTCTTTAACAAGACTGTTTGCATCCTTGATAGTAAGTCCGTTAAGATAGATCGGACCGATCTGCGACACCATGATTCTACCCTCGGGCGATATGGTCTGACGGATATGATCCTCATTATTTCCCCAGATGTCGATCACGATTTCATCGCCGGGACCCAATTTGTAATCTTCCGGCGTGGCAAGATTTTCATTCGGTTCGAAAGTGAGGTCACGTGTGCGGAACAGATTCTGTCCGTACACCTTTGCCGGTGTGATAATCTCCTGCTCAACTATGACGTCGGACTGCACGCCATTCTGACCGTTTTGTCCATTCTGGCTGTTCTGACCGTTCTGTAAGCCTCGGTTGCTCTGGTCGTTGGGATTATCCCCCTCGCGCACCTTCACCACTCTCACCACCGGTTCATCTTTTTCGTCAGGGGTAGTCAGGGTCTCTTTCTTCGCTTCTGCAGCTTCCGCATTTTTCAGCTGTTGCTGGATACGGTTAAATTGCTGGCGCGTCACACCCTGGGCGACAAGTTCTCGACCAATCTGTTCGTTACTTTTGCCTTGGGCTTTGGCGGTTTTGGCGTACTGCACAACCTGTGCGTCTGTCATCTTAGCATAGGTAACCCCCGTCGCTATCACAAGCGCCAGGGGAAATACCATTGAGCGTACAATCTTTCTGATCATTATCTGTTGAGTATGTGATTTATTCGTATAATGGTTTATCGAGATTCAGTCGTTTCTCCCGCTTCCTTATTGCACGGGTGATGATCATGTTCACTACCACCCACACCACGATATCAATGATCACAAGCCATGTCACGTTGATATAGGGCGAAAGCAGGGCATTGCTGACTATGAACACAGCCGAGACAAGAAGGATGGTGATCATCGCATACCGCTGCTTCATCCCTAAGGCAAGAAGCTTATGATGGATATGACTCTTGTCTGGCAGGAAGGGATTTGCATGACGCTTCAGTCTGTGCAGGTACACTCTGAACACGTCAAAGCAGGGTATGATCAGCGGAGCGAAAGCAAGTACAATAGGATTTACAGATATTTCACCGACCTGTTCAAGCGTGCACATGCGGAGAGACAGGATGCACAGCGATATTCCGGTGGTCAGGGCGCCTGTATCGCCCATGAAGATTTTTGTACCAACCCTCGCGTCACCGAACACGTTGTAATAGAAGAACGGAACAAGTGTGCCGAGACCGGCGAACGCAATGAGCGAGTAGGTGTAGTCACCTGATGTCAGGTACACAAGTCCATAGAACAGCAGCGCAATGCCACAGAGTCCGGAGCAAAGTCCGTCGATACCGTCAATGAGGTTGACCGCGTTGACGATGAACACCACCACAAGGATCGTCAGGATCCATGCTATTGCAGGGTAGAGCGTATGTATTCCAAGGAAACCGTGGAGATTGTCGATAAGCAGACCCGAAGCCGCTATGAACACTCCGGCTATTATCTGCACCACGAATTTCGCGCTGTAGCGCACTCCGATTAGATCGTCCGCCATTCCCACAAGGTACATCATCATTACAGCACACATACCGAAACTTACAGGAAGCACGGAATGAGCGAGTGACAGAAACACCTCTCCGTTGAAGAGGGCGTAATTTACGCCGGTAATGCAAGCGATTGAAAGGAAAATGGAAGGCATGAACGCTATACCGCCAAGACGTGGTACTACTCCTTTATGGATTTTGCGCTCGTCGGGGACATCAAATAGCTGCTTGCGGAATGCAATCAGAAGTATCTGGGGAATTAAAATTCCCGTCAGAACTATGCTTATTATTAATGCCGACAAGACGTTGGCGGTCCAGGAACTCATGATAGAACGTGTGTTGTTAGATATTCGAATCAGTTTGACGACGATCGTCTACTTTCTGCCTTTGTTACGCACCCTCTCCCCGAATTTTCAGTCGTCTTTGTCGCTGCTGTCACGTTATCACTCCGACTGCTGATTTACAACGTCAAGTTTCGGCCGCGTAACTTTTTGCAAAGTTAATACATTTTTCCTCCATTAACAAATTTTTCACTTATATTTTATCATCCACCACTCTTGCTGCCACACTCGCTACCCCGAAGTGTCTTCCCGGATACTGCATTTTAATGATTTTCGTGAATCTCTTCTGCTTTTTCTCTTAATCTTTGACATTTCATTTCTCAAAAATAACAACATTTAGGTATTGGATGCCATAATTTCTCTTTCTATCTTTGCATGGACTATAACCGATAAGCAATCATGATCGATCACCAGAAAGGCTACCTTTCCTCCAACACAATGCGCGATCTCATTCGCGATAATGCACTGCTTCTGCCGGCAATCAGCCGATTCGACATCGCATTTGGCTTTGGCGACTCACCTGTAAGTCAGGTATGCGCCGACAACGGCGTCGACACCCACACGTTCATTGCCGTCTGCAATCTTCTTTCAGGCTACCGTTTCGATCTCTCCACTGTCTCCCTCCCCTCCCTCATGGGTTACCTCCGTCGCGCCCACTCTTCTTTCCTCGACGTCACTTTGACCAAAATCAGAATGCACCTCATTGACGCCATCAACTACTCCGAGACCAACGAGGTAGCTTTGCTTCTGATCAAGTTTTTCGACGATTACGTTCAGGAAGTCAAGCGACACATGGACCACGAGAATGACGTTATTTTCGCCTACATCGACCGTCTTCTTCAAGGCAATATCGACGATGATTTCAGCATCTCTCGTTTCTCCGTCAATCACGGGCACATGGCTGCCAAGCTCAACGAGCTCAAGGACATATTCATCTATCACTATAAGCAACGCGAGAACGCCCGCCTTAGCGCCGTGCTCTTCGACATCATCATCTGTGAGCGTGACCTTATGGCGCACTTTGAGGTGGAGAACCGCATTCTCATCCCCACAGTCGAACGGCTTGAAGATTCCCTCCGATCATCCCTGTTCTCAGGCATCGACCCTGACAATGAATCTGACGAGACCACCGATCCTCAGCTTAATGCTCTGAGTGAGCGAGAGAAGGATATCATCCGTTGCGTTGCCCACGGAAAGGTCAACAAGGAAATTGCCGACGAACTGTGCATATCTGTCCATACGGTCGCCACACACCGCCGCAACATAAGTGCCAAGCTTGGCATCCATTCTTCGGCAGGACTCGTCATATTCGCGATAATCAACCATCTCGTCGACATCAACGAAGTCAACCCGATCTGACGATCTATCCTCATCCTCTGTTCGAATTTCTCATTCCAACGGTCCCTAACCTTCACCTCATTTCCTCAGGAAGTGAGGTGAAACATTTTGCCTTGCTTGCAGAATTCCCGATCTTTATTTATCTTTGCCAATATTCATCATATTCCTCACTTACATTTCCGTAGAAATTAATAAAAATCCTATTAATCACTGACCAAAATGAAACAATCATTTCCTTTCATCCCCCCCGCAGCCGAATCCCAGCTCGTCTACACTGATGGCGAACTCATGGACGAAGCCGTTGAAGCGTTTCAAAATCACGAGTACGTCCGCTCTCTCAATCTGCTCATAGATGCACTCGACTCTGATTTCCGTGAGCGCTTTGGAAATCAGGACGGCACCTCCTTCACGATTCCCCATGGCTCGATTGTCGTAAATATTGACATCAAGCCCGAGTCTCTCCACATATCCGCCGACTTCCTGCGCCTCCCCGACAAGGGACGTGTGGCTATGCTCCGTCAGATTGCCGAGATGAACATTGAAAATCTTATGCTCGCCCGATTTGTCAAAAATGGTGACATACTTCGAATGGAATATTCTTGTCCGATAACCGACACCCATCCCCACAAGATTCATTCCGTACTGTTCAACATCTGCGCTGTCGGCGATAAATACGATGATGAACTATGCACCCGCTTCAATGCCACCAGATGCTATACTCCTAAAGTAACGCCTTACACTCCACAGCAGGTTGATGCCGTATACAATGCCCTTCAGACGGTGGGACAGCTTGCTCTAAATGCCGCCGATGATTACTGCTCTCAACGACGCTACATCTATGCGTGGACAATTCTTTGTGGAACAATCTATCAGTTCAGCTTTTTTGCCAACCCTCAGGGACAGCTTATCAACGAAATTGAGAAAGCTGTGGACGCAATGAATGATGAACGTCCGATTGAGGAACTCGTTTCACGTGGCAAGACCTTTATGTCAAAATTGGTCGCTATGCCTAAGGATGATCTGGCAAAAGATCTCTACACTGTCGACATGATGGTGTCGCTTAAGCCCTTCATTTCGATTCAGAGTATCCGGGAAGACTTTGAAAGTCTGCACGACGACACCACGGAAGCGATGCAGAAACGTGACTACGACCAGGTGGTTGCCCGCATCTTCTATTCATTCTATAAGCTTCTGTCTGACAGCAATATCCCGCTTACACTGGAGGCTCATATCGTGAAGGCGCTTCGTGAGAGTGCAGATATGCCGATCAAAGATGCTGCCGCCATACTTCTTAAGGCTCTTGACCAAATAATCGAAGGCGACATCGAGCCTCAGTCCGATGACGACGAGGACGAGGATGACGACTTTGATATTGATGAGGTCGAGGAAGAAGATGACGATGAAGGTTTGGCGGAAGCACATGCCAATGTGATGGCAGCTCATCAGAAAATGGCTGAAGCCATGAGCGGCGACGATATCGCTGCAATCCAGCGTCAGATGGATGATGCCCTGAAAGCTGGTAACGTGCAGGAATATATGCGACTTGCCACGGAGTTGCAGATGCGTATAATCAATTCACTCGGCTCACAACAATGATTGGAATCTTTCACACCGTTTTTTTCACCGAAATCTTCCCGCTGCATTATGAATACCGAACTTAACAAACTGATATACAAAGTAACGCATTCCGATGGATCAGGTAGTTGCTTCTATCTGAAATCCCACGATGTTTTTGTCACCAACTACCACGTTGTGGAAGGCTACCGCACGGTTGCGATCCATGACAACGACCGTAATCCCTACGAAGCCCGCGTCGTCGTGGTCAACCCTGAGCTCGACCTTGCTCTGCTGGCTGCCGACGCTGATTTCAGCCACCTCCCCGACTTCACTCTTTCTGCTGATGCCGATCCTGTGATTGGTTCAAAAGTACATGTTGCCGGCTATCCCTTTGGAATGCCGTTCACCATCACCGAAGGCTCTCTTTCGTCCCCACGCCAGCTGATGGATGGCAAGTATTTCATTCAGGTGGATGCTCCCGTCAATCCTGGTAACTCAGGTGGTCCTATCGTCAATGACAAAGGTGAAGTGATTGGCGTCACGGTAAGTAAATTCGCCGCTTCCTCCGCCGATAATATGGGATTTGGCATCCGTGTCGAGACTCTCCGTCAGATGCTTGACAGTATCGAAGATCTTGATCGGAGCGAATTTCATGTGCAATGTGAGAGTTGCGATGAACTGATAAGCGGCGACGAAGAGTACTGCCCCTCATGCGGAGCACATATCGACGAAAGCGTTCTTGCCACTCACGAGTTATCCCCCCTCGGTCATTTCTGTGAGACGGCGATTGCCCGAATGGGTATTAACCCGGTTTTGGCCCGTAGCGGTCACAATTCCTGGGTTTTCCACAAAGGCAGTTCCGAAATCCGCCTTTTCGTCTATGATCGCAATTACCTCTTTGCTGTCTCACCGATCAATTTGATGCCTAAGAAGAATGTCGAAAAGCTTCTTGATTTCATGCTCGACACTGACTTCTATCCCTATAAGATGGGAATCGATGGCAGACAGATCTATCTTTGCTATCGCGTTCACCTTGCCGACATCACTGAAGAATCACGCGAACGGATTCTCAGCAATTTTGTCGGGCTGGCAGAGAAAGCCGACGAACTTGACAATCGGCTCGTCGACGAATTCGGCTGCGAATTTTCCGTCTACTCTAAGAATTGAAAGAAGCACCATCGAATACGGTCGGGGGCACTTGATGTCGTATGTCCCCGACCGTATTCTATTTCCTTTTCGTAAGAGAATTCCCTTTTTTTTGCAGCTTATTTAGAAAATGCAGTGAATTTTGCTAACTTTGTGCCAAATAAGATTTTTTTACTTCATTATTTCAAATTTTCCTCATCATGCGAATGGACGGACGCCGCACCAGCGGCAATGTTGATGACCGCCGTGGCAGAAGGCCGAGCGGTAAAATGGTAGGAGGCGGTCTTGTCGGCATTGTGCTTATTGCGGTCGTGACCCTCCTGTCCGGTGGAAGTCTCACCGATGTAATCAGCAATATCGGTAACTCCGGACAACTCTCCCAGTTTTCTCAGTCTACGGAGTATTCCGGCGACTTCACCCCCGATGCCGAGGATCAGAGGCTTGCCGAATTCGCTTCACAGGTCCTTGCCGGCACGGAGGACGTATGGACAGCTGAGTTCCGCCGACAGGGATGGGGGGAATATGAATGTCCCAAAATGGTGCTTTTTTCCGGAGCAGTTTCCTCAGGATGCGGAAATGCCACCTCTCAGTCTGGTCCTTTCTACTGCCCCGCTGACCGTACCGTCTACATTGATCTTGATTTCTTTAAGGACATGGGCCGACAGATTGGGGCTGACGGTGATTTCGCTTATGCCTACGTCATCGCCCACGAAGTGGGGCATCACGTGCAGCAGCTTCTCGGCATACTCCCCGACGCCCACGAAAAGATGTCGCGCATGAGCGAGAAAGAAGCCAACCAGATAAGCGTTCGCCTGGAGCTGCAGGCCGATTTCCTCGCCGGAGTATGGGCTAATCTCGACAACAAGATGTTCAACTCCATTGAGCCGGGCGACGTGGAGAACGCCATCAATGCCGCCTCGAAGATCGGCGATGACTACCTCCAGAAAAAAGCCTACGGACGTGAGATTCCCGACAGCTTCAACCACGGACGCTCTCAACAGCGTGTCAACTGGCTGACCAAGGGAATAAAGACGGGCGACGTCAGTCAGGGCGACACTTTCACTCCGGCTTATTCCCGTCTCTGATCGTACCCGGAGCTATTTGATTTATTAACGAATCATTCCATTACCATGAATTTTGTCCGCACTTTCGCCGTGTTCGTCCTTGCATCGGTGGCTCTCGGTATGTCGGCGTACGAACCCGCCGACTCTGTCCCGGGTAACACGTATGTGACTGTCAGCACTAATGTCGGCGACTTCACACTCATGCTCTATGACGACACCCCTCTCCACCGCGACAACTTTATCCGACTATGCCAGGACGGCACTTATGATGGCGTCCTTTTCCACCGCGTCATCAAGGATTTCCTGATCCAGGGAGGTGACCCGAACAGCCGTGAGCGTATTCCCGGCAAACCCTATGGCGACGGTGACGGCGGTTTCTGTGTCTACTCCGAGATCCTCCCGCACCATTTCTGCAAGCGAGGTGCTCTTATCGACGCCAAACTTGGTGACGACGTAAATCCCACCCGCATGTCGGCAGGCACACAGTTCTGCGTCGTGCAGGGCAGCGTGTTATCGGATGAAGAACTTGACGCTGTTGAGCGCCGTCTGAACGAGTGGCAGAAAAACTATCTCTACCATCTCGCTCGCTACGAACTTATGCTTGAGGATCCATCTCTTTCCACTGTCGAAAACGGCAATCTTCTGAATGCCAAGGCGCGTGAGAGAGCTTTGTGGCAGAGCATGGATCAGGGTCCGGTAGTCATATCCCCCGAGCATCGGGAAGTGTACAGGACTATCGGAGGAACCCCTCATCTCGATGGATCTGTGACAGTATTCGGCGAACTCGTTGATGGTCAGGACATCGTGGAGAAGATCACACTAATGGAGACTGACGAAATGGACCGACCTCTCTCCGATGTAATAATTCTGTCCACATCAGTCTCCCGCCGTTAACTCGTCAACCATTGCAACCGTACTTTAGTTATTCCGAAAATATTTGAGCCACGAATACAGTTTCCGGTTTTTCAGATAGCTAAGGTCATGGCCATTTCTGTAGGCTTCGCGCTCAAATGATATGTTGTAGTACGCCTTCTTTCCGTTGCCATACATCACAAGTCTCACCATCCACTCGATGATATAGAGGATGTAAAAGGGTACAAACAGGAGTTCACGCTGTTGTGCAGTGTGAATCCGTTCATGGTTCACCACATAGCGGTCAATCCAGCTGACATCACGCGCCCAAAACGTCCCAAATAAATTCAGGCATATTCCTTTAGGCATCAACCTACACTTCACTATCATTCTCTCGATGTATGGATATTCAGATTAATCACCGGCAAAGGTAATCATAATTCCCATAATGAAGAAGCGCCATGCCGGATTCTGGCACAGCGCTTTTTTTCGTTTATCGATATATTATTTGAGGAAGCATTTCCCTCTTCTTCATCTTATTTATTTTTATTGCCTTATCTCCGAATGAAAATTCGTGAACACGGTGTGTTCCTGTTCCGGAAGCCCCTCTTTCACCCTCTGCGCACGAATCGCCTTTATTAAAAATGCGGCATTACGACCTAAATTTCTCATTGTCTGCAATCCTTCGAGATCACCCTCCACATCCTCAGCCGAGAAGCCATGCACTTCATTCCAGTAGGTGGATGAAACTATCGGCATCGAGCTTATCGTAAAATAATGATTCAGGTCATCGAATGCGGAAGTGCTTCCTGCCCGGCGTGACGACACCACGGTGGCACCTACCTTTTGATTGAGATTTATGGTACCCGATGTACTGTAAAACAGCCTGTCCATGAAAGCATGTAGCTGACCGTTTGATCCTGCATAATAGACAGGAGTCCCTACTATCAGACCGTCAGCCTCCGCGAGTTTAGGGGCTGTTTCGTTCACTGCGTCGTTAAACACGCATCTGCCATGTGAGCGGCAGTAGTTGCAGGCAATGCAGCCGCGGATGTCCTTGTTCCCGACGTTAATTCGTTCGGTCGTCACACCGCAATCATTGAGTGTCTTTTCAAGTTCGTCAAACGCGCGCGCCACGCATCCCTTCACATGCGGGCTCCCGTTGACCAGAAGCACCTTGTAATTTGTGTCCTTGCTCATAATCTCTTAGAATATTTGATTGAATAGCGTTTTATTGCTGATTTGATAACAACGTATGCCTTTATTTTGTTGATGCTTCTCATTCTATTCATTTCATTGCGAGATTTTTGATCTTTTTCATTATATTTGCTGATAAATTCATTGATTCTACTGTTATGCGACAGATGCGAAAAGCCTCACGGCAGAAGCCTGCTGATTGGGCTCTTGAAGTATTGGATAAGGCACCCTACGTGACAGTCAGTATGACTCGACCCGACGGCACTCCTTATGGTGTGCCGCTCTCGCTGGTGCGCAAGGATGAGCTGACGTTCTATTTCCATTGCGCCGACGAGGGCGATAAAATTGATTGCATAAAGTTTAATCCTGCGGTAAGCCTGTCGGCTGTCAGCAAATGCACTCCGGTTTATGAAGCAGAGAAGAATAATTTCACGGAGCATTACAATTCCGCCATTGCGGTGGGTAGGGCTGAATTTGTGACCTCTGATGAGGAAAAGACGGAAGCCCTGCGACTTCTATGTCTGCGATTTCTCCCCCATGCCATGAATCATTTTGATGAAGCCATAACCCGTAGCCTTTCCCGCACTACTGTGATCCGCATCACGCTGACCGAACCTCCGGTCGGCAAAAGCAAACAGTGATTTGCCACTGCATATAATTTTCTGACCTTTCTTTTCCTTAGTTTTTTATGATAAAAATTGGACGTTTAGAATTCGGATTTGCCGCTGTTTCCACGTTTATCGTGTTTATTGTGCTGAGTATTTGTGCTATAACGTCGGCATTCAGTCAGGAATGTCCGGAATCACCGATGCCTCTCGGCTCACTTCTGATAATCAACGAAGGGCTCGCGCTTCTTGCCACGCTGATATTTGGCATATTCGCACATTTTGCTCTACTCATCATCCGTCATTTCAGTAAAAATCCTAACAAATAGTTACCCGCAAATCATGATGAAGAACTTCAAACCTAAAGCATGGTTGCTCCCGCAGCCTGTCCTGATTCTCGGCACCTACAATGCCGACGGTACTCCTAACGCTATGAACGCCGCATGGGGCGGACAATGGGACGCCTCCGAGATCATGATCTCCCTGGGCGCTCACGCCACTACTGATAATCTCAGTCGTTGCGGCGACTTCACCGTTGCATTCGCTACCATCGACACCCTTGTTGCTGCCGATTATGTAGGCGTAGTCAGTGGGAAAAAACAACCTGACAAAATAGCCCGTACCGGCTGGAATGCCGTCAAAGCGGAAGATGTTGACGCTCCGGTGTTTGATTGCTTTCCTATGACACTGGAATGTCGAGTTAAAGAAAAGCTTTACGAATCTTCCACCGGCTGCTACCTGATAGCAGAAATCGTTGGCATCGTATGCGACGAAAAGTATCTTGCCGACGACGGGAAGCCCGATGTGGAAAAGATGCGCCTCATCACTTTCGACCCCATCCACAACGGTTACATCTCCCTCGGCTCACGCGTCGGCTCGGCATTCCACGATGGCTTGGCGTTGAAGGACTGAATTATGCCCGACAAACATGTAAAGCGTTGCTGGTGGTGTGGCGACGATCCCGTCTACGTCCGTTATCACGACGAAGAATGGGGTCGCCCCGTCAGCGATGACCGTACGCTCTTGGAATTTCTCACCCTCGAAAGTGCGCAGGCAGGACTGGCATGGATCACCATCCTTAGGAAGCGCGACGGCTACCGCAAAGCTTTCCATGACTTTGATTTCCGTCGCGTTGCGCTTATGACTCCTGATGATGAAGAGCGGCTGCGTGGATGTGATGGCATCGTGCGCAACCGACTGAAAATCCATAGCGCGATCGCCAATGCCCGTCTGTTCGCCGATATTGTCGACGAATATGGTTCATTCGCGACCTATGTCCTGACGTTTTTCCCGGATGGGAAAAGAATCGTCAACGACGTGCCGGATATGACATCAGTCCCGGTCTCCTCCCCCATTTCCGATGCCATGAGTAAGGACATGCGACGCCGTGGATTCCGTTTCTTCGGCACCACAATCTGCTATTCATTCCTTCAGGCTACGGGCTTTATCGACGACCATCTCAACGACTGCCACTGTAAAAACCATGACCGACCCTGATCTGCCATTCGACGTTAATCGCCTGAGCACTACTCCCGCCGGAGCCGACCGTATCCGCCGTAATCTCTTATTGGATAGATCTGTCGACCCTCTCGACTATTGTCGAAAGTCAATTCTTGAAGAGAGAGCCTCTATCTCAAGGCGTGGCAAAAACTGGTATGTTATCAGTAAAGGGGCGATAATCACCATCAACGCCTCCTCCCTCACCATCATCACAGCCCATAAAAAAAGGGAACTCTGACATCAGAACGTGAAAGCGCACATCACGTTGGCGCGCCATGCGTTGCGCGCAACGGTCGACACATTTTCCCTGCGTCCGAAATCAATCTCCCCCGCCACGCTCAGACGTGGCAATATGTTCCAGTACACGTTGGCACAGGCAAACGTCCCGCGCTTGTATTCATCTCCTGACGTCCCGTTGCGAGTCGAGAGGTGCATCTGACTGGCTGCAATAGTGACAAAAAGTTCGGGGCGGAAGTTGTACTGCAGCCCCAGCGACCACCCGAACATCGACGGAGCATAAAGCTTCCCGGAATTTTCAGGATCGGCAAGCAAGTCATAATGACCATATTGCAGGTCCCCGCCCAATCCTGCGATACCTCTTCCGGTGGTCAGATTGACGTAGGTTGTGAACTGCGTAGAGGGATGCGCCACCGAGCTTAAGTGCACGCCCCACCCTGCCACATTGTGGTTGACACCGCTCTGCATGTCACGATAGGGAAGCGATCGGACTATACCGCTCAATCTTACATGCTGTCCTCTCGCCCACTCATACTGCACGAGCGCGGCCACATCCGGTAGCCACTCCGATCGTGGTTTTGCAGATGTGGCAGTTTGATCTATCGAAGTGGCTGGCGTCTCGGCTGATACGCCCAGATACCAGTGATTCCTCACGCACGGCATATATCTTACAAGTACCGCCGTACTGGAAAATTTGTTGTTGTTACCGGCGGCATCGATCACTACCGGCTGAGCTGCTGGATCGGAAAACGTCGAGTTGGCATAACCCACCGTAAAATCCCGCACCATCGCATAAGCCTTCTTTAGTTTCAGGCCTCGGCTCTGATAGCCTGAAAAATCTGTTTCGATGTAAAGCTGATAGTTGCCAATCCGGCTGTCATTTCCTATCACACGGAAAAACAACCCCGTCCCCGCAGGTGTCGTTGCAAAATGCCGCATCGAAAGTGGGTTGGCAGGAATGGGTATCGTGTATGGCGCAAATGAACTCGTCGGCACCGCACCGTTCCAGTCATAGTAAGCTCTCATCCTGACACTTCCACCAATACCCATCGACAGTCCGGCATCCTTGCTCATGAACAGGAAATAGGGAGCATCCGGATCCTGGAAATGACGGAACTGATCATAGTAAAACGTACTTATCACACGAAAAATTGAATCTTTATCAGCTTGTAGAGCTGCCGGATGCGTAGGGCGTCCGTCAATATAGACGATTTTCGTTGACTCCACCTTTTTGTTAACCAGCGAATCAGGATGCGTCACGGCTCCCGAGGCATCCTGAGCCACAAACGATGAAGGCACTAACAGTAAGACAGATAACAGTCCTTTTATTTTTCGCATGACGTTCAATGTATGTAATCAGATATTCAGGAAAAACGGATGAATGTCCCCATTCTAAGCCACGCCCTTGCCGAATGGAAGCAGCGCAAGCTTCATAAGTTTAAAGTGCTGGAGCCCGAACGGAATGCCGATAATCGTGATGCAGAACAGTAGTCCCCAACCCAGATGAGTCAGGGCGATGGCAAATCCTCCGACAAACCACCATATCACGTTCATCACCCCCGCAAGGCATCCCGAAGGCCAACCATCGTCATAAATGTTTGTACCGAACGGCCATAACGACAGAATTGCCAGCTTCAGCGTCTGCAACCCGAACGGTATGCCGATGATCGTGATCATCATCAGCACGCTCGATATTGCATACTCGATGGCGATCATCACGCCACCAAACACTACCCAGATAATATTCAGCAATATATTCATTTCGTATTATTCTTTTAGTCAGCCGATGGAATATGTTTCTCCAACGTGGAAAGAATCTGGTCCGCCGATATTCCGAGCTCAAGTATCGTTCCATCCGGACCAAACAGAATCAGAAGCGGAACGGAAGTTACGTTATATGCATCCGACACTTCCTTGCCCGCATTAACCCAGACTTCCCACGGCAGTTCAAGTTGATCTGCCGCTTTCATCGATAGTTCCGGTTCATCCCACACTGTCACACCGATTACTTTAAAGTTACTGTCAGCGTACTTGCCGAAAGCTTCCTTTATTATTGGCATTTCTGCCCTGCATGGCCCGCACCAGCTTGCCCAGAAATCAAGCAGGACGTAATCGCCGTGCCCGACAGCATCACTCAGTCTATGCTCTTTGCCGTCATACGTCACACTGAAATCCACAAACCTCCTTCCAGCCTGGGTAGCCTCCTTGTCCCGCCTTTCTGTGATTATTTCCTGCACACTATTGTATTCCCCAAGTGCAGGATGCTTTTCAAGAATATCTTCCATCATGTCAAGCGAAATCCACGAAGAGCATATGACAAACAGGACATAACCCACCGGATCATTGCGGTGTGCCGTTATCTCATCTACAAGCAGTGCCGTCAATTCGCTTCCAATTTTCGCCCTCTCCTCTCCGTCTATCTCATAGTATCTGGTAATCAACGGGTTTATTTTATCAGCTAAGGAATTTATCACGTCATTATAGCCGCCCTTGGTAGTCCAAGTCCGTAGTATGGCTCCGCCTTCAATTTCTTTCTTATCTACCGAATGAACGATGTCAGCATCAGAGAGTACAAAAGATCCGCGACTGCCATTCCCCTCTCCGGCATCAATACGCACATAGCAAGGCTCATACTTATCACTCGGGAACTCAATCAGTCCATTGATTACAGGAAGTGAGTCGATCACCTCCTTAGTATCTGCATTTATCAGCCTCATCATCATTCCGTCTTTATCGCCCGGCAATGACAGGATTGTAGTATGCTTCGCATGAATTCCGACACATGCAAGCAAACAAGGTATTACAAGAAAAGATCTTAAAAGTCGCATGGCACACAATTTTGATATGTTTAGCAGATTCCGTCTCTGTAGTCTTTAACCCAGTCAGAATCAGCACAAAGATAAAAAATATCCCTTATTTCCACAAACATTTCTAAAAAAAGGACTTCCCCGGTGACAATCACGTCACGAGGGAAGTCATCTTGCAGAAATTGTTAAAAAGAGGGAAATAGTTTCTTACTTCACCTTGTCGTTGAGCTCAGCACCGGCCTTGAATTTGATGACCTTGCGAGCAGGAATTTCGATCTTAGCCTTAGTGGCGGGGTTGATACCGGTGCGGGCAGCTTTTTCAGCTACAGAGAAAGTACCGAAACCGATAAGGGCAACTTTGTCACCGGCTGCGAGAGCCTCAGAAACGGTAGCTACGGCAGCTTCGAGAGCAGCCTTGGCAGCGGTCTTGTTGATGTTAGCCTTCTCTGCGATAGAGTTGATAAGTTCAGTCTTGTTCATGATGTGATAAATATAGGGTTATGTATTATGATTTTCGGACGATTAGAGAATAGAACGATTGTCGTTGCAAATTTACTCTTAAAAAATGAATTTGCAAGAAAATATTGAGAAATTTTAATCTCCAACAATGATTTTTGTTAATTATCCACACGACAGAAGGGTGAAACTGAGAAAAAACGAAAAATATTTGTGGGAGTGAAAGCAAATTAGTACCTTTGCATTGGTTTTGGAATAGTGCTACGTTCAACCGAGACCCGTTGCCTCCATCAAGAGATGACACCTATACCTAATCTCGCCGACAATATTTAGCGGCACGCCGGCAACCTACATCAACCTTAGAGTGACTATTCCGCAACCCTTTAAGGTCCTATAGCTCAGTTGGTTAGAGCACCTGACTCATAATCAGGGAGTCCTTGGTTCAAGCCCAAGTGGGACCACTACTTAAAAATCAAGCAGTTACGACAACAATCGTAGCTGTTTTTTTCATGCCTCGAATTTTTCAGGAAAATTCATTAAATTTGCAACAACATCTTAACTCTACAGGCTTGAGCCAACAAACTTACGACTCACTCAGTAAAAACAATTCCCTTATTTCTGCCGATATTTTCATACCACAAACAAAGAAACATGAAACGACTAACACTAATCGTCTCCCTCCTGACCTTATCAGCTGTTGCGCAGGCAAGATCCTTCACCGTCACATCACCCGACAAAGCTGTTGTTGCCACTGTCAATGTTGACAGCGTCATATCATGGAAGGTGGATGTCGATGGCAAGGAGGTGCTCGCCCCTTCCGCTATGTCGATGACTGTGGAAAGCGGCATATCGCCCGGCATCAAGCCCAAAGTAAAGAAATCAACAAGCACGAGCGTCGACCGTACCATCACCCCCGCCGTGTACAAGCGCGCCAAGGTGCATGACCACTACAATCAGCTCACACTCGACATGGGGGGCTATAGCCTTGAGGTTCGCGCCTACGATGACGGGGCTGCCTACCGGTTCGTGACGGCTGGCAAGAAACCCGTCACTGTTACAGGCGAACGTGTCGAATTCAATTTTCCCGACGACTACCCTGCTTACATACCCTACGTCAACGACAACCGCTCAGGCGAACGTTACACCTACTCGTTCGAGAGCTACTATGACCGCTCGAAAATCGGAGAAATGTATGCTGACTCACTTGCTATCACCCCGCTGCTTGTCGATGCCGGCGACGTGAAAATCGCCGTTAGTGACTTTGGAGGCGTCGACTATCCGGGAATGTTTTTAAAGCGCAACCCTGACAAGGCAGCCGCACTCGTAGCCGAATTTGCCCCTGTACCCCTAAAAGGCGAGATGGGTGGCTACAACTACCTTAACTTCATCCCCACTGAGCGTGCCGGATACATCGCACGCGATCTGCCCGGAAGCTTTGAATATCCATGGCGCGCCATCGTCATCAGTAGGGATGATGCTTCTCTGGCTGATACAGATATGGCTGTACGGCTCGGGCAGCCGTCACGTATCGCGGAGACATCATGGATCAAGCCCGGCAAAGTGGCTTGGGACTGGTGGAATAATCTTCATGTCACTGGTGTCGACTTCAAGGTGGGCAGAAACACAGAGACTTATAAGCACTTCATTGACTTTGCCAAAGAATACGGCATTGAATACATAATTGTTGACGAGGGCTGGAGCGACCCCAACTCCATTCTCACCGCTGTAGGCGAGATAGACATTCCCGCTCTGGTGGCTTACGGAAAAGACAAGGGCGTCGGAGTGATACTGTGGGCGTCATGGAAGAATGTGCATAAAGAGCTTGACGAGGCTATGAAACACTATGCCGACATGGGTGTGGCAGGATTCAAGATCGACTTCTTTGATGCCGATGACCAGAATATGATGCGCGACATGGAGCGGTTTGCCAAAGCCGCCGCCGACAATAAGATGATTGTCGACTATCATGGCATGAAAGCTAACGGACTGCAGACCATTTACCCGAACATTCTTAACTTCGAGGGTGTCAAAGGCCTTGAGAACTATAAGTGGAGCAGTATCGAGAATGATCCCCCACGCTACGCCGTCACAGCGCCGTTCATACGCACAATAACCGGACCGATGGATTACACACCCGGTGCGATGACCAACGTCAACGAATCCCAACATCGTGCCAACAATGACAACCCCATGTCTGAAAGCACCCGTGCCCACCAGCTCGCTATGTATGTTGTGTATGACGCTCCTCTGCAGATGTTGGCTGACAGCCCGACACGCTACCGTGCCAATCCTGAATGCACAAAAATGATCTCACTCGTGCCCACGGTGTTTGACGAATCCGTGACCCTTGATGGAGAAGTGGGCGAATACATCGTCACCGCACGCCGTAAAGGCGACACATGGTATGTCGGAGCTATGACCAACCGCACTCCTCGCGTTGTGAAGATACCCCTGTCATTCCTCGGTGATGGCGATTTCACTATGACGTACGTGGCTGACGGCATAAACACCGATATAGATGCCTCTGACCATAAGCATGTCTCTGCATCTGTCAACTCCTCCACCACAGCCACTGCCGACATGGCACCCGCGGGAGGTTGGATGGCTATCATTACCCCTCAAAGATAGGACAAGCACATTTATCCAATTGCATCTCAATAAAGGGCTGATCCGCATTCTTTGTGGCTCAGCCCTTTATTGATTTACCGATATAAGTAAATCATAAAGAGTTACGACCATCATGAGAGAACCATTCTGTCTCTTGTATTCATTTTTTTTATTCTATCGGACAGCCATATAGATTTTGGACTTGACAAGATAGTATTTTGACACGGATTAAGGATATGCAAAAGCTTTATCAATGAATTTTTCGGCTATAAAAAAAACGGAAGCCGCTTCATCTCGAAGTGGCTCCGCTGTAGCTTGATTCATTATGAATCGTAATTACAAACCTAACATAAAACATGAATAAAAATCTTTCCTAATCTATATCCTTAAAACCTTCAAAAAAACCATATCACAAATCAATGCCTTAGGGATCTTAGTCCGTTAAGGATAGCACTTCTCTGAGTGACTACAATGCAAAGTTACAAACCTTTTCTGAGATGTCAAGCGGTTCGACATGCAATACAGCTCGAATATAGATAGTATAAAGAGCATAAAAATTATATAATTCTAATTTACAAACTGTTATATAAACACTGTTGGAAGCCTGATATAGATACAATCACGTTAAAAATCCATGACTTTTCACACTCTGAACCACCTTCGGCGCGCCTGCTCCCCCGTCGGCGTCAGTCGGAATCCGTGTGAAGGATATGCAGGAGATCCCGACGCGAGAGCACCTTTATTTCATCCGTGTCGTAGTCGATTATCCCACGCTCCTTAAGCGAATCAAGAGTCGACATGAACGATGAGCGTTGGACTCCAAACACGGAGTAGAGGTCACGCTTTTTTGCAGCAAGCGTAATATCACGACCTCCGTTCTGCGTGAGAGATGTGATCCAGAAGGCTATTCGCTCCTCAAGGCTGCCCGTGGTAAGAGCCATGATCCCCTCCTCAGCCTGCTGAGCTTTCATCGAGATAATGTTCATGAAATTATACATGAACACGGAGTCGAGCTTAAGCAACTTCACATAGTCATTTTTCGCTATCTGCAGAATTCCCGTGGTTGTCAGTGCTGTCACCTGACAGGGATAAAACGTTGATCGTCCGAAGAGAAATTCCGGTGAGATCACAGCGGGAGCATCGAGTGTCTGTGCCACAGTGAAACGATCGTTCGAATTAGCTATACTCGACCGCACAGTGCCTGAAATTACAAATTTTATATGCGTGCACTGCTCTCCGGGAGTCACTATCGTTTCACCGGGCAGATACTTTAGAAAATGGAATTTCGTTGTCCCGACGATCTCGTCGAGCCTCGATCTGCTCACTCCATGGAATAGGGGCAGACTCATCAGAATGTCAAACATGCTGTCCATAAGGCGGTTCTATTAAGGTTAGTTGCTTCTTAACGTGGTAAATATGTTTATCATATTTACTTTATAACACTTCAAACGTTAAAAAGTTAAATCCGTAAACTCACCAACCTCATTATTGCTCCTCAAGCTCCTGCTCCATATTCCCCTTCGTCTAAGCCCCCTCCTTAGGCTTGCGGGCGTGGAAGTAGAGTTGCAGCGAATTAATTGTATTTTGCCATGCCACGTATGCCGCCGGACCGATTGAGGTGATTGGATGAAGAAATGTCAGCGCCATCCATATCGCAAGCACCGTGTTTTTCTGCCCCAGTCCCTGAGCACCTGCAATTTTATCGCCGCACCGTCTGCCTATTATTCGTCCGACATAGAATTGCAGACAGCAGACGATCAGCGACACGCCGGCAATAGCCGACATCACAGCCACATTGTCGTGGTGATTGATAATATAGCTCATCGCAGTTCCCACCACGATAAACAGCGACACAGCCCAGATGTAGAACGACAGCGACTGATGCGACGCAATCGCTCCATGCACCTTAGGCACCGTGATCTTCAGCAGGAGCGCCACAGCAAGCGGACCAAGAATCAGAGGTACAACCTTGAGTGAGATGATCATCGTTGTATCCACGAATCCGATGGCAGCTTCCGGATTCATCCACGTAAAGAGGATCGGAGCGAGAATAGCTACGGAAAAATTACTTACGAGCGAGAACGTGGCGAGTCTCGGCACACTTCCGCCAAGCATCCCGGTGATGACCGGGGCAGCTGTAGCTGTGGGGCAGAACACACAGATAAACGCGCCCTGTGCCACTTCGCGGTTTATGGGCAGTAAAGCAAGATAGAGCGCGAGGGATGCTCCAAGCTGTATGAGAATAAGCCAGCCTGAGAGTCTGGTCAATCTGAATTCCCGCAGGTTCACCTTGCAATAAGTGATAAGCAGCATCACGAATATGAGCCACGGCGAGAAGGGTGCAAGAAAGCCCATAAGGTTGTGAAATAGCATTCCGCCCACCATGGCAATCGGAAGAATCCATGGTTTCAGACGGTTACGAAGTTCGGCAGTCATCTTCGTTCAGATTTCACCAATAGAAAATTTATAGAGGACAGTGGATTTTTCAGAAAAGTCCGGAGAGCAGACGCAAGCCGAACACAAATACCACGGAAGCCGGAGCCACAAACAGGAGCGAGTCAATACGGTCCAGTATACCTCCGTGACCCGGAATCAGACGCCCCGAATCCTTAACGTTGAGTGTACGCTTGATCAGCGACTCCACCAGATCGCCCAGTGTTGCCACAACTCCCACCACAACTCCGTAAGCCGCCCAGACTCCCGTCGGGGCAACGCCTCCAATCTCACTGACGAAGCGGGAAGCCAGGAATCCGGCAATGGCAGCAAAAGCCAAACCTCCCCAAAATCCCTCCCATGATTTCTTAGGCGAAATTCGTTCGAATAGCCTTGTCCTGCCCATCGACGAACCCACCAGATAAGCTCCCGTGTCATTAAGCCAGATCATCACGAACATCAGAAGCACTATAGCAGGTGTATAAGCGTAGAGGAAATTCAACACTCCGAGCGGCATCGCAATGTAGAGCTGCGACATCATTGACCGGCTCAGGGCTTCGATCTGATTGGTGTGATGGAGATAAAGTCCGGTTGTAAGCCTCACGAGCACCCACAGGACATAGCAGATGGCAAACGGCAGCGACATTCTTATCGAAGTGGCGGCAAGACCGCATGATGTCACCAGAAGGATAGACCCCACGGCATCAAGCGTCGACGTCAGATAACGGTTATGCTCCTGATTCTG
Organism: uncultured Bacteroidales bacterium; assembly: GCA_947176235.1. Classification (GTDB taxonomy): domain Bacteria; phylum Bacteroidota; class Bacteroidia; order Bacteroidales; family Muribaculaceae; genus CAMWPM01. The sequence continues at coordinate 76,275 of CAMWPM010000003.1, forward strand.
GCACAGATGATCAAACTCTATGGTGGCGAGCACTGCAAAAAGAAGAGTCAGTCCGAGAAAAGCAGCCTGACCGAGCATGATTGCTCCGACAATTATCACGATATACACTAATCCCGAAAGGGAGCGGACAAGCATGTTGCTCATTGTGGTGAAAAGAATGGCTAATAGTTGACAAAATCGTTTGTTATCAGCGGATTGCCCTAAGAAATCATTCTGTCGGGAATTTGCATCTACAAAACAAGGTGCAAAGTTACCCAATTTCCATATTCTCTGCTATTTTTTTAACCTTAAATTAAGTTAACCCGCCCCTTCCACCTCACTTTAAGAAACTTTAAAGCAGGCGGGGGTGACCATTCAAAGTTTTTGTAGTAAATTTGCGTGAATAATAGCACAATCGGACGGATGTCTATTTTTAGCCTCTTTCGAGACCTGTTGAATTTCTTAACCGATCACTATCACCGACATTTTCACATCTTAGCGACATTGAAATGAAAAAATTATTTACTTGCATATTACTTTCTCTTGTATCGCTTCTGGCATCTATTGCCCAGACACCTGCACTTCCCGAACGCTACTTCCCTTATCCCGAGCCTCCAGAGAATCTCACCACTCTTGAGGAACGCACCTCTTACCTTGTCGAGCATTTCTGGGAGCGTTGCAACTTCAAGTCAGCTTTCTCCTCTCAGACAAAGTTCGCTCAGGCTTTCGACGACTATATTTCCTTCATGCCTTACGCCGACGGCCGCGTTGTCCACGAGTCGATCGACCGCCTCATTAAGGAAGTGAAGAAGAATCCCAAAAACATGCTTACCCTCGCCCGGCTTGCGGAATCAAGGCTATATGACGGCGAATCTGATTACACCAGCGACGAACTCTACCTTCCCTTTGCACGTGCCGCAGTCGCCACCAAAGGTATCCCTTCTGCCGACCGTAAGCAATTCGAGGAACACATTGCCTCGATCGAACACACCATCGTTGGATCCCCGATAGCCGACCTAACCTTGACTCTCCCCGACGGCTCACGTCACCAACTCTCGGAAATGACCGGACGCTACACCCTCATCTTTGTCGATCGTCCCGGCGACATGGACAATCTTCTTGCACGTACTCGCCTGTCTGCCGACCCAAGCATCAACGAACTCATCGCCGATGGCTATCTCCAGGTGATCATTCTCACTCCTGCGGCGCCTGACGATGCCTGGCGCGCATCTGTTGCCGATTATCCATCCAACTGGATCGTTGCCGCATCACCCGAAGCCGCCACATGCCTCGACATGCGTTACGTCCCCACTATCTATTATCTCAACCGCGACAACCTTATTCTTTCAAAGACCCTTGAGACCGAGAACCTTCTCGGTGCCTTTCACGTGGTTCTTTCCAACCGCAAGGCTAAGAACGCGGCATCCTCCACTCAGCAGCCCTAGCAGCAGGAATGAAGATAGCCACCCTAATATCCGGCGGCGTTGACAGCGCCGTAACAGTCCATCGGCTCCACGAACAGGGATTCGATCAGCACCTCTTTTACATCCGCATAGGTCTTGATGACGGTGAAGGTGATTGCTCCGCTGAGGAGGACATCGAGATGTGTTCGTTGATTGCACGGCGGTATGGCTTGCCATTTGATGTCGTGTCGCTGCACCAGGAATACTGGGACAATGTAATGCAGTACGCACTCGACACTGTTCGGCAGGGACTGACACCCAACCCCGACATCATGTGCAACCGTATCATTAAGTTCGGTTACTTCGAGCAGCGCTGGGGTCATCTATTTGATCGCACTGCCACCGGTCACTATGCCACAACCCGTCTGATCGACGGCATGACATGGCTCAGCACGGCATGTGATCCGGTTAAGGACCAGACGGATTTTCTCGCACGTATCACGGGAGAACAGCTTTCGCATCTTATGTTTCCCATTGGCGACCTCCCCAAGAGCGAAGTCCGTCGGATAGCTTCGGAGTCAGCACTCCCTAATGCGTCCCGAAAGGATAGTCAAGGCATCTGTTTTCTGGGAAAAATCAACTATAATGACTTCCTGCGCCGCCATCTTGGAGAACGTCCCGGTGCCATTATCGAGATCGAGACTGGCAGAAAACTCGGCGAACATCGTGGTTTCTGGTTTCATACGATCGGTCAGCGCAAAGGTCTCGGTTTGAGCGGCGGACCATGGTACGTTGTAAGGAAAAACGTAGCCGACAACGTCATTTACGTTTCCAATGGCTACGGAACAGAGAAACAGTACGGCAACGTCATCCACATTGACGAGATGCACTTCATTACGGCAGATCCCTGGAAGGATACCGACTGCATCGAACGCCACATTACATTTAAGAACCGCCACATGCCGTCATTCATTCCTGCCACAATCACACGCCTCCCCTCCCCCGATTCATCCCTTCCGTCGCGCGAGTACGTCATTCGGAGTGCCGAACCAGTCCAGGGAATAGCCCCGGGGCAATTTGCTGTCATCTACGACAGTGACTGCAAGGTTTGTTACGGAAGCGGTATTATCACAGGACAAAAAATCTGATCACGCCTATGGAAAAAAGAGTACTTCTTCGTGTCATGGGACTCTCCTACAATCAGATTCAGGACGGAGCCTACGCCCTGATTCTCGCTCAGGTCGGAGGTCCCTACCGTATCCCGGTGGTGATCGGTACTCCCGAAGCTCAGTCCATCGCCATCCGTATGGAAGGCATCACCACACCCCGTCCCCTCACCCACGATCTCTTTGTCAGCTTCGCACACGCTTTCGGCGTACGGCTTGTAGAGGTGTTCATCTACAAATTTGAAGACGGAATTTTCTCGTCCGAACTCACTTTTACCGACGGTGAGCGACAGATGGTCATCGACTCCCGCACTTCCGATGCAATCGCTATAGCGATGCGCACCAAAGCCCCCATCTACACCACACGCGAAATTCTTCACGAGACAGGATTCATACTCGATATCCGCGACAGCCGTGAGGTCGATAACGACGGGGATAACGAGGAGGATGACGATTTCGACAATGATAGCGATGAAGGATACGAAGATGATAGCCGGGAGAATGAATCTCACCCTGACGACCACAATCGCCTTTCTGAAGAATTTGCTGACGCGCTTTCACCTGATCCACTGCACCCTGACCATTACCTCTCTTTCACCACTCAGCAGCTCCACGTGAGCCTCCGTGAAGCTATTGAAGCGGAGGACTACGAAGTTGCTGCACTCATCAAGGCTGAGATCGAACGCCGCCCGCCGCTACCGCTTTCCGAATAACCCCTTAATGAATATTCTGACCCGACGATTACCCAAATCATTCATCACCATGAACAATATCAAGACTCGACTCGCTGCAATGAGCTTTCTCCAGTTTGCCGTCTGGGGTAGCTATCTCACATCACTTGGAGCTTATCTGTCCAATGTCGGACTGGCTGAAAAGATCGGCTGGTTCTACTCAATTCAGGGCATCGTTTCCCTATTCATGCCTGCAGTCATCGGCATCCTTGCCGACCGATGGATTCAGGCGCAGCGTATGCTTTCGATTTGCCAGTTCCTTGCCGGACTTTTCATGGGGCTTGCCGGATTATATGGCATGACTGCCGGTGATAGCGTAAGCTTCGCTCCCCTCTTCACCCTCTATTCCCTCTCCGTAGCCTTCTACATGCCAACAATCGGACTCTCCAATTCCGTCAGCTACTCCTCGCTCACCCGCGCCGGACTCGACACGGTGACTCACTTCCCCCCGATCCGCGTCCTCGGTACGGTCGGTTTCATTGTCATGATGCTCTTTGTCAATTTCACCGGCTATCAGAACACCTACGCTCAAATGTTCACCTCGGCTGCAATGAGCTGGATTCTCGCCATCTTCTCCCTCACTCTGCCCTCCTGCCCCACTACGGGTGGCAAAGAGAAAAAGACGTTCTCCGAAGCTCTCGGTCTCGATGCCTTCCGTCTTTTTGCCAATCGTCAGATGGCTGTTTTCTTCATCTTCAGCATGCTTCTCGGCGTGTCGCTCCAGATCACCAACGGATTTGCCAATCCCTTCATCCAGTCGTTCGGATCCCTGCCTGAATTTGCAGGCACATTCGGCGTCAACAACGCCAACGCACTCATCTCCCTTTCCCAGATTTCCGAGACTCTTTGTATTCTTCTCATCCCGTTCTTCCTAAAGCGTTTCGGCATCAAGACCGTTATGCTGATGGCTATGTTCGCATGGGTCCTTCGTTTCGGATTCTTCGGGCTCGGCAACCCCGGACAAGGCGTATGGCTCTTCATCCTTTCCATGATTGTCTATGGCATAGCTTTCGACTTCTTCAACGTCAGCGGATCCCTCTACGTCGATCTTCGCACGTCCCCCGATATCCGTTCCTCCGCTCAGGGGCTGTTCATGATCATGACCAACGGAATCGGAGCAACTATCGGCACACTTTCTGCCCAGGCTGTGATCAATCGCCTTGTGTTCTCACAGCCCGTGGGTGAAGCGCAGGTCAGCGGCTGGAGTTCAGCATGGCTGATTTTCGCTGCGTATGCCTTGATTGTTGCTGTGCTGTTTGTTTTCATTTTCCGTGACGACATCAACACTCATCGTCCCATAAGCCGTAAAAAAGTCGGTACTATCACCGACGGAGACCCGGAAGGAGCTGTGGGAGTTAACTCCATAAATTCCTGACGCCTGTCCTAAACATTCATCTGTTCCCGGGCGTTTTATTATTTTATTGATAATTTTCATCCATCACGTTTCTATCCTTCAATAATGATACAGTTCTATACTCCCGACATCATCTCTTCGCTTGCCCTATCGGCATCCGATTCACAGCATTGTGTGCGGGTCCTTCGTCATCGCGAGGGCGACGAGATTGAAGTAATCGACGGATCAGGAGGTTCCCACCGCTGCGTCATTATTGAGGCAAATCCCCATCGTTGTCAGGTCGAGATTCTTTCTTCACGCAAAGTTGAGAAACCTTGGAATGGCGAATTTGTTCTCGCCGTCGCACCCACCAAACTGATGGATCGTATGGAATGGATGGTTGAAAAAGCCGTGGAAATTGGTGTTGACCGAATCGTCCCTGTTCTCTGTCACAATAGCGAGCGCCGTGTGATCAAGACCGAGCGGCTCATAAAGACCGCGATTTCGGCGATGAAGCAGTCACTGAAAGCTACTCTGCCCGTTATTGACGAACTTACCCCTTTCGACACATTTGTCCGTTCTTGCGAAACTGATGAGCGCTTCATCGCCTATTGTGATGCCGACACACCGCGCATCCTTCTTCCCCGCCTTCATCGACCCGGTGCCTCGGCAACAGTCCTGATCGGTCCGGAAGGAGATTTCTCCCCTGCCGAGGTCAGTCTCGCTCTTCAGTGTGGATTCCGGGCAGTGACACTTGGGGATTGCCGACTTCGCACCGAGACTGCAGCTATCGTGTCACTCGCATCGCTTCACACTGTCAATCAGATTTCCGATAATTCCTGACTAAAGATTCTCACTCTCCTCGAAATCAAAAAATATTTTTTAACAATATGAAATATTCCGACTTCTCAGCCGACATCACACGCTACCTTGCGGCGTCACCGGTCAACAACTTTTTCCTCCTCGCTGGTCCATGCGTCATCGAGGGAGAACAGATGGCGATCGACATCGCCGGAAAGGTTCTTGAGGTCACCGACCGCCTCAGCATCCCCTATGTGTTCAAAGGCAGCTACAGGAAAGCCAACCGCTCCCGCCTCGACTCCTTCACCGGAATCGGCGACCTGAAAGCTCTTGAGATCCTGAAAAAAGTCCGTGAGACATTCGACATACCGGTAGTAACCGACATTCATCAGCCCGACGAAGCCACTCTTGCCGCACACTTCGTCGATATCCTCCAGATTCCGGCATTCCTGTGCCGTCAGACTGACCTTCTCATCTCTGCGGCACGCACCGGAAAGATGGTAAATATCAAGAAAGGACAGTTCCTTTCTCCCGAGTCAATGAAGTACGCCGTGGAGAAAGTGCGTGACGCCGGCAATGACAAAGTCGCAGTCACCGACCGTGGCACCACATTCGGCTATGGCGACCTCATCGTCGACTTCCGCGGCATTCCCACAATGCGCCGCTTCGGCTGCCCTGTGATACTCGACGTCACCCACTCCCTCCAGCAGCCCAACAGTGCCGAGGGAGTGACCGGCGGACGCCCCGACATGATTGAGACTATCGCACGTGCAGGCATTGCCACAGGTGCCGACGGTCTGTTCATGGAGACACACCCCGAACCGGCACGCGCACTTTCCGACGGTGCCAACATGCTCCGCCTCGACCTCCTGCCTGCTCTTCTTGAGCGACTGACAGTGCTTCGTGAGGCAGTCAACGCCATCTCACCCGACAATTCCCTGAAAAAATAAAAATACAATTTCTATACGCGTAAAAAAATAACCCTACACAATGAAACTTTCACGCATCTTCGCGGCCGTCATCATCGCCGCAGCTTCGGCTTTCGGAGCCAATGCGCAGCGCGCAATGAATCCCATCACCAAGGCAATGATGGACGTCTACCAACAGCAGCTTCTCGAGGACCCGAAGGACTACGAGACCTACTTCCGCCGCGCCAACGAATACTATAACCACGATCAGTATCTTCGCGCACTCTCCGACGTTGAGAATGCTATCCGCTACACCCCTGCCACCGACAAGGATCTCCTTTTCCAGGAATATTCCCTCCGCGGCAACATCTACTATATGAACGGCAAATACGCCGAGGCGCTCACCGACCTTAACAAGGCGCTTGAACTCGACCCCACGAGCTACGTTACGATCTATCTCATCGCCAACACTCAGTACGAGCTTGGCGACCTTCAGAACGCCCGCACCACCTACCGCCGTCTGCAGCGCATAAACAATCGTTCGGCTGAGGCGCTTTTCGGTCTGGCTCGCATCGCCGCGCGTGAGAACAATCTCGGGCTTGCCAACGACCTCTCCAACGAAGCCGTGGATCTCGCACCTTCGTCAGCCGACAGCTACGTGCGTCGCGCCGCCGTCCGCAAACTCATGGGCAGCAATCAGGGTGCAGTCGAGGACTTGCTCGTAGCCATCTCCACCGACAAGTCCAATCCGCTTGCCATCGCCGAGCTCGTAAGCCTCAGCAATTCCGACTACACCGCTGTCATGAACGGACTCAGCGCAGCTATCCGCACTGCCCCCAACCAGCCCATCTTCCTCTACCTCCGCGCCACCATCGCCATGGCACATCACCGCTATCAGGCGGCCCTCACCGATTTCCAGAAGATCATCGATCTCAACCTCTACGACTACGCAGGGCTCCATGATTCCATGGCTCTCTGCCACCTTGCCCTCTGCCACTATCCAGAAGCCCTGCAGGAAGCCAACTTCGCCATCGGCAGCGCCGACGACAATTCTCCCTACTACGTAACACGCTCCCGCATCCGCCGCGCAATGGGCGACGACAAACTCGCCCTTGAGTCAGCCGACATGGCTGTCGAGCAGAACAATCTCAACAACGAGGCGCTTATCCAGAAAGCATGGTGCTTCACCGATGCCGGAAAGAAAAAAGATGCAGCAGCTCTTCTCGGCGAAGTTGTGCTCAACGACGACACCAACCCCTACTACCTCCTCACCCGCGCCACCCTCCTTTCCGCCGACAATCAGCGTCAGGGAGCCCAGTCCGTGGCAACCGACCTGCTTGACCTCCCCTCTCCCTCAGCCACCGATGTAAAGTCGCTTCACGGTTTCGCACTCCTTCTCCTTGACAAACCCGGCGAAGGAGTTGCATGGATTGAGGACGTCCTCGCTGCCACACCCGACAACGACGGATCGCTTCATTACAATGCCGCTTGTTTCTACGCCCATCAGGGCAACCTCGACCGCGCCTTCGAGTGCATGGAATCCGCCCTGCGTAATGGCTACGCATCACTCTACGACTGGAAAGTCAACCGCGACGGACTCATCAACGTCGAGCCACTTCGCGCCGATCCTCGCTTCGCCGATCTCATGTCGAAGTACGACTACCTCTTTCTTTGATCGTTAGTCAACTTTCAGGCATCTCGCATCGTTATCTATTTATACGTAAACTCACTATTGACTATGAATAATCAACCCAAATCGGTGGAAGCCACCCTCCTTGAGCGCCGCTCTATCCGCCGCTACGAACGCGAGCCCATCCCTGAGGCCGACATGCAGTTTATCTACGAAGCCATCCGCAACACACCCACGAGCTACAACGGACAGCAGTTCTCCGTAATCGACATCGACGACCAGACTGTTAAGGAAAAACTCTACGAGATCACCGGACAGAAGCAGATCAAGACCTGCAACCGTTTCCTCGTTTTCTGCGCCGACTACAACAAGATTTCTCTCATCGCCCGCGAAAAAGGCATACCGATGCCTCAGTTCTTCGACACTCTCGACGGATATACGGTAGGTGCTGTCGACGCGGCTCTCGCCATGATGTCAGCTGTCACGGCAGCCGAATCCCGTGGACTCGGCACCTGCTGCGTAGGCTACGCCCGTACAGCCAACCCCGATGCGATCTCCACGCTTCTTAAGCTCCCTCCCCATGTAGCCGTCATCTGCGGTCTGGCGATTGGCGTGCCACGTGAGCTCCCCGATCTCAAGCCGAAGCAGAGCAAAGATCTGCTCATCCTCCATAACGAGTATTCATCCGACGGAATGGTGGAACGCCTTGCCGACTACGACCGCGAGATCACCCACTACAACGCCACCCGCGAAGGCACAAAAAGCACCAACGACTGGGCGGCACACATCATCGGCTACTACAACGAAGCAATGAACTATACGATGCTCGATGCCATGGCTCACCGTGGCTTCCACATCCGCAAATAATTCCCATACTGAAACAGAAAGAAAGGCGAAGCGTCCCACCCTGCGTTCGGACACTTCGCCTTCTTTTATATTTTCACCCTCTCCCCTCTCCGCTCTTCACTCTCCGCTCTCAACACTCCGCTCTCCCCTCTCCACTCTCCACTACCTCAATCACCTGCTCAAGCATCGGCTTGTGCGGGTCGAGATAATTCACGTCCGCCGCCCCCTCGCGGTCACGCTTCAGCCATGTCAGCTGCTTTTTCGCATATACGCGCGTATTCTTCTTTATCCGTTCGATAGCCGTAGCAAAGTCCATATCCCCGTCCATTGCCGAATAAATCTCCTTATATCCCACGGTATTGAGAGCATTGACGTGACGCAGCGCCTTCACGCTCTCCGCCTCACCGACCAGGCCCTGCGCCACCATCGCATCCACCCGCCTGTTGATACGGTCAAAAAGCTCCTCCCGATCATAGTTGATCACGAAAGTCACCGTCTCGAACGGTCTCGCTTTTCGCTTTCCCTGCCTGAGTTCAGTATAAGTCTGTCCCGACTCTATGATTATCTCTAAGGCATGGGCAAGGCGCTTCGTATTCTTCAGATCCACGGTCTCATAGTATGCCGGATCGAGCATCCTGAGCCGTGCGCGCAGACCCTCGGCGCCCTCTTTTTCGGCTATTAGCCCCACCTCGCGTCTCACGTCCTCCGTGATCGTCGGCAGATCGTCGATGCCGCGGGTCACCGCATCCACATACATCATTGAGCCCCCGCACATCACGGCAACTCCCCCGTGCGAGTCCATCACGCGGGGGAGCAAAGCCATGACCTCCTCCTCGAAGCGGGCGGCGCTGTAGTAGTCCGTCAGTTCGAGCGAAGCTATGAAATGATGCCTTACGGCGTCAAGTTGTTCAGCAGTCGGTTGCGCGGTGCCGATCGGGATTCCTCGGTACATCTGCCGTGAATCCGCCGAGATGATTTCTGTCCCGTAGTGGCGAGCCACCTCGATTGCCAGATCGCTTTTCCCCGATCCTGTCGGACCGGTTATCACGATCAGCAGTGGCTTCCTTGCCGTTCCTGCTGGCTTATCCGTCATTACTGGGCGGCTACGCGCTTCACGATTTCCACGATCACACGCGTGGCTGCTTCCATCGACTGGATCGGGACGAACTCAAAGCGTCCGTGGAAATTCAGTCCGCCGGCAAAGATATTCGGACACGGCAGACCCTTGAACGACAGCTGGGCGCCGTCTGTGCCGCCGCGGATAGGCACCACTCTCGGCTCGACGCCCGCGTCCTTCATTGCCTCCTCAGCTATGTCGATCACGTGCATCACCGGCTCGATCTTCTCGCGCATGTTGTAGTACTGATCCTTGATCTCTATTGAAGCGCAGCCGGGGAACTCGTTATTGATCTTGCGGGTCAGATGCTCCAGCTCCTTCTTGCGGCGCTCGAAGCGGTCACGGTCATGATCGCGGATTATGTACGTCAGCACGGTCTTTTCCACCGATCCCTCCATCGCCGTAAGGTGATAGAAGCCCTCGTAGTCCTCGGTATGTTCGGGGGTCTCCCACCGCGGAAGCATGATCACAAACTGGTTGGCTACACGCATCGAATTCAGCATCTTGTGCTTGGCATAGCCCGGATGCACGTTCCTGCCCGTGAATGTCACACGCGCCACCGCGGCATTGAAGTTCTCATATTCCAGTTCGCCGATCTCGCCGCCGTCCATCGTGTACGCCCATTCCGCACCGAAGCGGTTCACGTCGAATTTGTGGGCGCCCTGACCTATCTCTTCGTCGGGATTGAACGCGATCCTCACGTCCCCGTGCTTGATTTCGGGATGCTGCTGCAGATAGTCCACGGCAGTGATGATCTCAGCTATTCCAGCCTTGTCGTCAGCTCCTAAGAGGGTTGTGCCGTCGGTCACGATCAGGTCCTGCCCCACGTAGCGCTTCATCTCGGGGAAACTTTCGGGCGACAGCACGATGTTCTTCTCCTCGTTCAGCACCACGTCGCCTCCGTCGTAGTTTTTTACGATACGCGGCTTCACGTGGCGTCCCGACATGTCGGGCGACGTGTCAAGATGCGCTATGAAGCCCACCGTCGGCACCTTCCTGTCCATGTTTTTCGGCAGCGTCGCCATCAGATAGCCGTTCTCGTCGAGCGTGATATCCTTGAGCCCCATCTTCTGAAGCTGGCGCTCGAGATATTGAGCAAACTCCATCTGGCCGGGAGTCGACGGCGTGAGATTGGTCAGTTCGTCACTCTGGGTGTCAAACTTCACATATTCCAGAAACCTGTCTGTTACGTTCATTTCTTCTATGCTTGTGATAAGCTGGTTATAGAGTTATGATTTTGTGTTGTCCTTATCTGTCGAAGGTGATTTTTTCGGCTGACGTGCGGCCCGAAGCGTATGTCGTCTTCTTCACCACCACGCTGCCGCGCTGCGGATCCTTCACCTCGCGGCCCGATGCGTCATAGTAGCGCACGCTCGTTGCCTCGTCATTGTCGGTGATCGATTGCAGTCCCGATTCTCCGCCGGCGAGTTTCGCCACGTCTTCGGGCGTCAGGGCGTAGCTGTAGACCTTCACATTGCTGATGGCACCTCTGAAGTTCTCACCCTCATCGGCGCTCTCCTGCCCTCTGCCCAGATAGCTCAGGAGCATCTCCTCAGGCGTCAGTCCTATTGCGGCTTCACCCGCTTCCGCGCCGTCGGTGTAGAGTTTCATCTTTCCGTCGGCTATCACGGCTGCCACGTGCATCCACTCCCCGGCTTGCGCTGCGGGAGCCGTCACGCTCGTCGTTGTCTCGCCCCTGGTTGCCTCTAAGCTCACGTTGCCGTCCTTTTCGGCATAGAGTGTCAGCGACGCTTTGCCGGGCACTCCGGTACAGAGTAGCGGAGCGCCGTCTGCGGCGTCATGCTTCACCGTCATCGCCACCGTCATCTCCTTCAGCTGAAGCAGCGTGTAGGGGAGCTGCACCCACTGGTCGCCGTCCATCTTCAGCGACTTCGCGTCAGTCCCCTGCCCGTCGGTGTAAGTGCAGGTGTTGTACGTGCGGAGTTCGAACCCGTTGCTGGCATCCGTCAGATTGCCGTTCAGGGCAAAGTCGGCTCTGAGTGTCTGCCCGTCGGCAGTCGCGGCTTTCACCGTTTCCGACGCCGCCGAGCGGTTCAGCGAAGCGTCCTGAGCCACCACCTTGTAGGCGTACGTTGTGCCGGGTACGGTGTTGAGGTCCCTGTATTCTGTGCCCTTCACGCCGCGCGCTATCGTGTTGAAGTCGCCTCCTGCAGTGGAGCGGAGTATGATGTAGCCCTCTGTGTCGCCGTCGGCCGATGCCGTCCATGCCAGTTCCACACCGTCGGTGTGTGCCGTGGCTTTAAGCGCCGAGGGAGCCTGCGGGGCGGTTGTCTCGAAGTCTGTGCCGGCGTCCACGAATCTCCAGAGCTGGTTGGCGTCATCCTTCTCGGCTTCCTGTGTCACCTTCCCGTCGGCATTGGCGGTAAGGTAAAGTCCGCTCCAGCGCGAACGGATGCGGAATGAGTTGTCGCCCGCATAGATCGGGTACCACTGCTGGTTATGTCCGCCGCCGAATCCCCACTGGATTATCTCACCCCCCTCTTCGAGCGTAAAGTTATACACGTCTGACATCTTCTCCGTCTTCGCGTTCCGGATGAAGTAGCCGCTGTAGTCGCCGCCCACCGTGTTCGGCACACGCTCCACCTTCCATTGCTGGCTCGCGTCCTTTGTCGCGGAAGCCACGGTGAGCAGTGCCAGGTCGGCGTCGCTTCCGTTCTCGAATTGCATTGCCTTCTTCGTCCCCATGTTCATTATCATGTAAGGAGCCTCGCCGGTGATCGCCGGCTGCACGTCCTCGCCGCATGTGATGGCAAACACGGCTTCGGCGCTCGTCTGATGCGGACCCTGATAAGTATCCCAGTCCCCCGGGATAAACGTGGTGAATTCGCGTGTCGGTCCGAAGCCGTCGAAGTACACGTCCTCCTCTGCCGACACGAAGCGGTAGCTCGAAGGTGCGGCCTGACGCTCCGATGATCCCACGAAGCCCTGCACCTTGCCCGACGGAGCACGGTACACCGCTGCCGACGACCATGCCGGACGGTTCTCGGCGTAAGCCAGACGCTTGCCGCCGCTCGCCTGGCAGAACTCGCCGCGCACCAGGTCGGCGTGACCCCACCAGATGCCCGTCTGCATGCCGTATTCCACGCCCACCATTGCCTCCATCACGTTATGGAGCTCGTCGGCGGTCGCGTATCTGCCGTCCGCTCTCACCTTCTGGAAGAAACTTGCGTAGTTGTCAAACGATCCTGCCAACTGATGCGTGTTCCCCTCGTCAAGGTTCTTTCTCAGCGTTTCATACCACGGCCACGCCTCATCGCTGTTCAGCGTGTTGCCGCCGCTGATCCTGATATGCTCGAAGCGCGGGAAATTCTCGTATTTCTTAAGCTGGATATTGATGCGGTTGAAGTTGAGCTTGCGCTTGCTGTACGAATCCAGATCCGTCAGCCCGTTGTAAGGATCGTCCGGCTCATTGAACGGTGCCGCCGACACTACGTTGTAGCCCTTGTCCTCCACGGCAGCCGCGGTGGCGTCGATCAGAAGAGCCCATTCCATTGCCTGTCCGTCATACACGTCATGCAGCGTCGGATCCCCTGCATCAAGATTCAGCGCTATGTCCACCTTGTGACCGATCAGAGCCACCAGATCCATCCTGTTCTTCAGGTTCTTCATCAGGAGTTCGGGAAGCACACCCTTCTCCTCGATCTTCGCCCACGGCTGGAACGAAACACGTGCCGTAGTCACCACCTCCGGAGTCAGGAATCTCACGCCGCGTATCATGTTCGCCCTGTCAGGCCACGCCGTGTCAAGTCCCCAGGCTATCGGCAGTGAAATCCCCGCATCGCTCAGGCTGAACACCACCTGACGGTCACCCGCCTCCACCGGACGCTCTGTCACTTCCTGTGCCAGGAGGTTCTGACCTGCCAGCACCGGTGTCATCACGATTATTAATGAAGCTAATGATTTGATTTTCATTTCAATGAATGGTATTGATTTAATTAGAAAGAGATTGATTTATGCTGTTGTTGTAGCCCTCGGCGTCCGCTATGTCACCGACTTGCTTCAACCTAAACGGCTTTCACCCTGCAAATTTACAAAAAATCCCCCGAATTACCATCACCATCCACCCTTTATCTCACATATCGCCCCCACCTCCCAACTCCCCTCCCCTTGTGCCGGACGCACATCATCCTGTGTAGGGGCGCGTAATCCTGTGTAGGGGCGCGTCATCGCCTTAGCGCTTTGCGAAGCAAAGTTACCGCTTTAGCGATTAGCACAGCTAAGAATCGTGAATTGTGAATTATGAATTGTGCATTGACTTTTCGCCCTTTGCGCCTTTGCGTGAGATTAATCCCCTAAAAAACCTCCTGTCCCTCCCGTTCCCTATTAGATTTGCAGAACCAAAGAAAAGGTTATCTTTGTAGTGATAAATCTTAAA